>NZ_PYCI01000195.1:0-9898 GCF_003015105.1 Chroococcidiopsis sp. CCALA 051
TTTCTATAGCCCCCCTTAAAAAGGGGGGTTGGGGGGATCTTTCTGCCGTAGTCAAAAAGTTATTGGTTAATAGATATACTATAAAAACCAATCTTCAACTGGGTTCATTTCAACACATTTCAATCTGCAAAATCGAAGATCTTGGAGATCCCCCAACCCCCTTAAAAAGGGGGCTAAGACTCGAAATTGAATCGTATATCTTGGAGACTCCCAACCCCCCAAAGAGTCTATTATAATTCGATCCTAACCCGAAACAGGCTGCGGTTCCCCCACTGCTTCCACAGCTTCAGTAGCGCGATCGCGGACGTATTCAACTGCCCATAGAATAGCTTCAGGAGTTGCAGGAGAAGCTAAAGGAACGTAATCTGTATCCCCAAACGCCGCCACTGCTGCCCGAATCGCTTCCCGTACCGAAAGCGCCAACATCAACGGGGGTTCGCCGACAGCTTTACTACCATAAATTACCCCATCTTGAGCCGCCCGTTCTAATAAATGTAAATTAAAACTTTCCGGTATTTCCCCAATTGTAGGAATTTTATACGTACTAGGGGCATAAGTGCGAATGCGTCCTTTCTCATCCCACACCAACTCTTCCATCGTCAGCCAACCCATCCCCTGTACGAAACCACCTTCAATTTGCCCGCGATCGACTAAGGGATTTAAAGATTCTCCCACATCATGCACGATGTCAACTTGTCGTAACTTAAAGTTACCTGTAAAGCCGTCTACCTCAACTTCACTCACCGCCGCCCCGTAAGCATAATAGTAAAACGGTCTGCCTTTACCCGTCGCATCATCCCAATAAATATTAGGAGTGCGATAATACCCTGTAGCAGCAAGACTAATGCGATCGCCATACGCCTGTTTCGTCACCTCTTCAAAATGAATTCGCGCTGAAGGGTAAGTGCGACAGTAAATCCAATCGTCAGCAAATACCATCTCTTCGGGTGTATCCAACTTCAATAACCCAGCCGCCACCACAGCCAGCCGAGATTTCAGCGTTTCGCAAGCATCTTTCACCGCTTGTCCGTTTAAGTCTGCACCGCTAGAAGCAGCAGTTGCAGAGGTATTCGGTACTTTTTCCGTACTCGTAGGCATGATCCGCAGGCGTTCGATCTTTACCCCTAGCGTTTGGGCGGCGACTTGCAACATTTTGGTATGCAACCCCTGTCCCATTTCCGTACCGCCGTGATTCAGTTGAATGCTACCGTCGGTGTAGATGAGGACTAATGCGCCTGCTTGGTTGTATTGAGTTTTATTAAAGGAAATTCCAAATTTAACCGGAGTAATTGCCAAACCGCGTTTTTTGTAAGTACTGGCTTGGTTGTACTGCGCGATCGCGTCTCTACGTGCGGTAAAATTCGAGCTATCTTTCACCTGCTGCCAGACCTTGGCAATGCGGTTATCAAAAATTTCTTGGTCGTAATGAGTGGTATTCGTTTCCCCTTCACCGTGGTAGAAATTGCGTTTTCGCACCACTTCTGGCGGTAAACCCAAATACCGTGCTACTCGATCCATAATATCTTCAATAACTACCATGCCTTGAGGACCGCCAAAACCTCGAAATGCTGTATTCGAGACTTTGTTAGTTTTGGCAATTTGTCCTCTGACTTCTAAATGGGGAATGTAATAAGCATTATCTACATGTAACATCGCCCGCAGCAGTACGGGAGGCGACAAATCCAAACTCCAGCCACCATCGGCATATAAATCTACATCTAAAGCAACGATTTTGCCATCATTGGTAAAACCGACTTTATACTGCCCTAAAAAGCCGTGACGCTTACCCGTCAAAATCATATCGTGGTGACGTTTTAATTTTACCCGCACCGGACGACCTGTTTTACATGCTGCGATCGCGGCTACACCTGCAAAAGGATTTGCTTGCGATTCTTTTCCGCCAAATCCGCCACCCATTCTGATACAAGTGACGACAACTTGATTTTTAGTAATTCCCAACACGCGGGAAACGACAATTTGCGTTTCTGTGGGATGCTGGGTAGAAGCATAGACTTGGTAATTACCTTCCCCATCTGGTATGACCCAACTCGCATGGGTTTCTAGGTAGAAATGATCTTGACCATTCATTGCCATTTCACCTTCAAGATAGCAATTTACCTGCTGTAAAGCTGTTGCCGGATCGCCTCGTTTAATCACTCTCGGTTTAAGATGAAAGCTATCTGCTGCGATCGCGTCTTTTATCGTCAGAATTGGTTCTAGTGGTTCGTATTCGACGACAACTTTTTCTGCACCCAGTCTTGCAACTTCATCAGTTTCCCCTGCTACCCAAACTACTGCTTGTCCGTAGTAACTAATTTCCGTGTCGGGAAGCAGGATTTCATCGTAGACAATCGTTCCAGTATCGTTTACTCCTGGTACGTCTGCGGCGGTGATGACTGTGACGACACCATCAATTTCATATGCGCCAGCAGGATCGATTTTTGTAATTCGCGCTTTTGCGTGGGGAGAGAGTACGGGGTAGAGGGAAAGCATCCCTGCTGGTAAGCGTTGGTCATCAGTATAAATTGCTTTGCCGCTGACGTGTCCGGCGGCGCTTTCGTGGCTTCTTGTTTTCCCTACTGTCATCTCGTCCCCCTCAAGGTTATGTGATTTTGGTCGCGCAAAGACGCAGAGGCGCAAAGATAAGGAAGTCAAAAGCTAAAAGTTAAAAGTCAAAATCACTAACAACTACTAACTACCAACTACCCATTACCCATTTCCACAAAAAACTTCTCAAACAAATTCGCAACTAGCATCTTGCGATACTCGGCGCTACCTCGCAAGTCGGTAAGTGGTGTGAAGGCTTGTTTCAATTCTTGCTTGGCTTGTTTTACTGTTTCGGCATTCCAGGGTTTGCCAATTAGCTTCGATTCTACTGCTACTGCCCTGGCTGGTGTTGCGGCAACTCCGCCATATGCGAGTCTGGCGTGTTCGATTCGATCGCGATCGCCTAAATCGATCGTAAATGCGGCTGCGACAATACTAATATCGTCCGTGCCGCGTTTGCCTACTTTATAAGATTGACTCAAGCGGCGAGTCGCGCCAGGTGTAATGTTTTTGGGAATTTGAATGGAGACGATGACTTCTCCTGGCTGCAAATCTGTTTTTCTATATCCTTTGAAGAAATCTGCCAAGGGAAGAATTCTTTCACCCCCAATTCCAGCTATACGCAGTTGGGCATCTAAAGCGAGTAATACTGGAGGCAAATCGCCAATTGGTGAAGCTGTACCGATATTACCGCCTAATGTGGCTCGATTTCTGATTTGACGCGCCGCAAACCAGTGCAGCATCTCATCCATTGCTGGAAAGACACCGCGTAGGTTTTCTTCAATATGACTTAGTGGTACTGCTGCCCCAATTTCCACCAATTCTGGTATATTTGTCAGCGTTTTCAACTCTGCTACCGCTTCTAAGGAAATCAGCACCGAAAAGTTTTTGCTATGATGGCTCATTTCCAGTCCTAAATCTGTTGCCCCTGCGACTAAGCTAGCGCCAGGATGCTGTTGCAGTAATTCTAAAACTGTCTGTAGTTGCGTCGGGCGATAAAACTTTTGGTTTTCAAAACTGTAGCTAATTTGACTGACTTCAGTTGTTGCTTGTGCTATCTGATGGCTGAAACAATCGCTTGGCGGCTGCATTTGCATCACTTGTTGGGCAGCACGGCGAATTGGCAAATATCCCGTACAACGGCACAAGTTTCCTTCTATTGCCATATCGTCTACTTGGCGATCGTAGTAGGCAGCGAACATACTCATAATAAAGCCAGGGGTACAGTAGCCACACTGGGAACCACCTGTTTCTACCATTGCGGCTTGAACTGGATGTAATTGTCCGTTGGCAACCCCTTCTACAGTAATAATTTCTCTTCCCGCTACTGCACCCAAGGGTATGAGGCAGCTATTCACTGCTTGATAGTGGGGTTTTCCATCCGCGCCTTCACCTACAATGGCAACAGTACAAGCCCCACAGTCGCCATCCCCACAGCCTTCTTTCGTGCCGATGCGTCCGCTTTGTCGCAAGTACTCCAACAACGTTATTGTCGGTGAGACATCTTTCAGGCGGACTGTTTCGCCATTGATGGTTAAAATTAAGCGTTCTGGTGATAATTGCTGCACTTTCTAAATCCACATAGTTAAAAAGTGACTTCGCGATCGATCTTAGACGAGTCAGCCACTGGGCTGCATAAAAGTGCTTGACCAATGCGATCGCGCCATCCAATTAAATTTATTTAAGTATACTGTATACAATAAAAATGCCAGAATAAAAGTATTCTGAAATACTTAAATGGGGAAATTGTGGCGATCGCGACCTCTAGTACTTTGCTGAGAGGCGCTTAATCCTACTTCACTATTGTTAAAAATTTTTAGAAAATGCCGCAGCGATCGCAAATTGCAGTAAATTCGTTTTTGGTTGTAGTCTTATATTCATAAGGAATCTAGCAATATGTTTTCAGCATCGTTTTTACCATCAATCCTAGTTCCGCTGACGGTTCTAGTATTTCCTTCCGTAGCAATGGCTTTGTTGTTTCTCTACATCGAGCGTGAAGACCCCTCAGGGATCTAGAGAGTTCGGGACTATGGCAGAAGGCAGTTATGCTGAGGGCAGAAGGAAAATACCTTTCATGTAAAGAAGACAAGCTGCTTTCATGTCCTCATCTTTCCACGCTATAACTCTGTTAACTCAGCCCTGTTTCCTAATCCCTAATTAAAAAACCGCTCACCTAAACTGGGTAAGCGGTTTTTAGCATTATTGTCGATAACGATATAATCGACCGCGAAGAACTTCAGCTAGCTAGTACATCATTACAAAAGTAAAGCCATCGCTCAAAACCAGCTAAAAGCCCTTCAAATAAGCATTTTGACTTTTGACTTTTACCTTTTGACTTTTGCCAAAGTTCTTACAACGAGGAACCTAAATGAGTGTAAGAACCGTAAAAGAATGTTCCAACAACAACAATCACGCCCAAACCAGCAATAGTTGCTACAACCCAAAGGGGTATTCTTCCACTTCCAGACACAGCTTTTTCTCCTACCTAAATTACACAGTTAGATAAATTAAAGACAACAGCCTTGAATCTAGTTAGTTGAAGAAATAACTAGAAAACAAAATGCCCAGCACGAATATTAGCAGCAAACCCAAGTATAGGGAAGTCCGGTTTAATTCTACAGGCTGGTTATTAGGGTTTTTCGATCTTTCTAATGGCATAAACTTCTCCTATCGCTGAATGAACTGCATAGAAGCGATCGCACCTAAGAAAAATACTGTCGGTACAGCTAAGGTGTGAACGGCTAGCCAGCGGACGGTAAAAATTGGATATTGAATTGGTTGATTGACTTGATTGGTATTCATTTCAAACTACTTTCCTATAAATTCCTCGATCTGTTTTCTGCTTTCAAAGCGATCGCTCACGATTGGCAACTCTTGCCGTTCTTGGGGATAGTATTCGTTTGGTCGGGGTGTTCCAAATACATCATAGGCAAGACCAGTACTAACAAATAACCAGCCAGCGATAAACAAAGCTGGAATCGTAATACTGTGAATCACCCAGTAACGCACGCTGGTAATAATATCCGAAAACGGACGCTCGCCTGTCGTTCCTGACATTTACCTTCCTCCATTAAGAACCATTACTTTCTTACTCATTATCATACGAAACCTTGACCAGTAGTTAGCGATTAGTCGGGAGTAAAGAATGGCTGCGAACATTTGATAATTGGTTGACAGTAGACAGCTATCAGTAGCTAGGCGCTAGTGGCTAGAGTTTCTTCCTTGTCTCCCTTGTCTCTCTTGTCTCCCTTGTCTCTTTCTTCCCGATCCCCAAATTCATTAAGCTGATTCTGCTTGACCTTGATAACGCAGCAAAATTCCGCGCTGACCGATAATAAATCCTTTCTCTGGAGAGAGAAAGACGATCTTGTAAAGATTCGAGGGGACTGATTCTACGCCTCGGTCTTTTTGCCAAGTTTTTCCGCCATCTGGACTGCAAAGTAGATTACCGCTACCACCAGTCACCCAAATTTCTTCAGGTGTCCGGTAAGCCAAATCTAACAATCCCCAACTAGTAGATAACTCTGGATTTTGTACTTCTTCCCATTCTTCTGTATTATCTGCCTTAGTAAATTGCACCTGACCGCCTCGTGCCAGCATCCATACACGCCCGTCTTTACCAAATCCCATATTTTGCAGGCGACGGGAACTATTCCGGTTATGACCTTGCCATGCCGTTTGACCTGGTTCCCAGGTTGAATAGAAATTCCCCTTAGCAGAAACAGCAATGTACTTACCATCTTCAGAACGCGCCACGTTTCGCAGCACGCCTACGGCTTCCTGTACCATTGCTTTCCAGTTTTTACCACCGTCAGTAGTGCGGTAAATTGCGCCTACATCTGTAGTCATCTCCGCTGACTGTTGCCCCAGCGCCACGATTGTGTTTGGGTTGCCTGGTAGCTTTTCACTTAAGAGAATCCGCGACCAAGTTTCGCCACCATCATTTGTATGTAGCAGTAAAGATGGTTCGCCAACAATCCATCCTTCTTGACCGGAAAAACTCACGGAAGACAGAATAAAGTTTTTGTCACCTAAATCCAAACTCTTCTGCTGCCAGGTTTTGCCACCATCCTTAGTTTCAAATAAAGCAGATTTATTCCCCACTAACCAGCCATGTTGGGTATCGTCCGTAAAGCCAACATCTTGCAAGTTAACATCCGTTGGTAAAGTAACTACCTCCCAAGGATTGTAACTAGTAGAGGGAACGCTACTACAGCCGACGCACAGCAAGACGACTGCTACGAGGACAACAATCTTTTGCCAAAATTTTAACGGTGAAAACATGCTGATTTTACGTGCTCTACTTAAACAAATTGAATGTATTGTAAGAATATTTCAGTATGCCGATAGGTCGAATGAAAGCCTATCTACTTGTCAGCATACAGATATATGGTTAGGCGATCGCCGTCTGCACCAAGCTTGCCTGACAGCAGGTTCACTGTAACCCATATAGGCTGAGAAAAAACAAGACGGCTAATGCTAAAGCACCAAAGATCAAAATGTTCTTCTGACCTGGAGTGAGCTGATTCACGCCAAGCCCGTAGCCGAGATTTTCCTTAAAGCCAGAGGCTTGTCCCACTGGACCAATGTTGGCAAATGCGTTTTTACGCGCTCCACAAACTGGACATCGCCAAGTAGAAGATAGTTCTGCAAATGGTATGCCAGGGGCAATATCGTGCTTATCATCGCCGCGATCGGGTTCGTACACATAGCCGCAAGCCCGACATTCATATCGGTCTAGCGCTTGGGTATCAATAGCTGGTTCGCTCATAGTAAGGCAAATGAGAAAGTAGAGGCGCAAAACTTAAAATCATGTTAAAAATTATGACGCGAAATGACTTCTTCTACAAGGGGTAAGGGAGCAGTTATCAGTGACCAGTGACCAGTGACCAGTGACTGATTAACATGCACCACTCTCTCTTAACAAATTCCGAATTTTCCTCACTCCTCGCTCCTTGCTCCTCATCCCTGACTGATGCATAGATTTTCTCAATCAGAAGCAGAACTGAATCGAATGATGCCAAGGGTTAGGTTTTGCTAGTGCGTGAAACCCAAATATATATAATATGTAAAGACAGATAACAAAATTATTGACTCTAGCAACGGTAATTATCCATCGTGTTTGTTCTTAGCGGCTACGAGTATTTACTAGGCTTCCTCTTAATCTGTAGTTTAGTTCCAGCGCTTGCCCTTTCTGCATCTAAGCTCCTCCGACCGAGCGGACGCAGCCCAGAACGCCGGACGACATACGAATCAGGCATGGAACCCATAGGCGGAGCCTGGATTCAGTTCAATATCCGCTACTATATGTTTGCACTGGTCTTCGTGGTCTTTGATGTAGAAACAGTATTTCTCTATCCTTGGGCAGTTGCATTCCACAGCCTCGGTCTGTTGGCTTTTATCGAAGCCCTCATTTTCATTGCAATCTTAGTTGTTGCCCTTGTATATGCATGGCGTAAAGGAGCTTTGGAATGGTCTTAAATATCGATCCAGCCGGACAAAAAGAACGCATCATTAACCCAATCGAGCGCCCTTCAGTTACTCAAGAACTATCTGAAAACGTCATTCTCACCACGGTTGACGATCTCTATAACTGGTCTAGACTCTCTAGTTTGTGGCCTCTATTGTTTGGTACGGCGTGCTGCTTTATCGAATTTGCGGCTTTGATTGGCTCGCGATTTGACTTCGATCGCTTCGGACTCATCCCCCGTTCTAGCCCCCGCCAAGCCGACTTAATCATCACCGCTGGCACGATCACGATGAAGATGGCTCCCCAATTAGTGCGGCTCTACGAACAAATGCCAAACCCCAAGTATGTCATAGCTATGGGAGCTTGCACTATCACTGGTGGTATGTTCAGCGTAGATTCACCCACCGCTGTACGGGGTGTCGATAAATTGATTCCCGTCGATGTTTACTTACCTGGTTGCCCTCCTCGTCCCGAAGCAATCATTGATGCCATCATCAAGTTACGCAAGAAAATTGCGAACGAGTCGATGCAGGAGCGGACTCCGATCAAGCAAACTCACCGCTATTACAGCACGACCCATAGCATGAAGGTTGTACCACCTATCAGCGATGGTAAATATCTACAGGTTGCTACACGGCAAGCGCCACCGAAGGAGCTGACAGAGGCAATTGGTATGCCCATACCACCAGCCCTGCAATCTGTTGCCAAAAAAGAGGAAGTGAACCGTGGCTGAAGAAGAAACAAAAGAAGAGATTAAACCCGTACCTGCCGAAGAAACAAAAATTGTCGAAGCGGGAAAGACTTCCAAGTGGTTGAAGGAAAACGGCTTCGATCACGAAGTTATGGAGCCAGACCACTCAGGAGTAGAAATCATCAAAGTCGATCGCAATTTCCTCTTACCGATCGCCACAGCACTCTATGCTTACGGTTTTAACTATCTCCAGTGTCAGTGCGGCTACGATTCTGGTCCAGGACAAGATTTAGTCAGCATGTATCATTTAATCAAGCTGAGCGATAATGCTGACAGACCAGAGGAAGTGCGGATTAAAGTTTTTCTACCTAGAGAAGACCCCCGCGTACCCTCTGTTTACTGGATTTGGAAAGCAGTAGACTGGCAAGAACGAGAATCCTACGACATGTTTGGTATCGTCTACGAAGGACATCCCAGCTTGAAGCGGCTGTTGATGCCGGAAGATTGGGTTGGTTTTCCCTTGCGGAAAGATTACGTTTCCCCTGACTTCTACGAATTGCAGGACGCTTTTTAATTTTTGTAGAGACGTTACATGTAACGTCTCTACAAAGTCTCTACAAAGTTTTGACATAAATGCGATCGCAGCGTGCTGTTTCTACCCCTGTTGCAGGTTGATAGCCACTGCTTTCGTATAGTTTGATGGCTTCTACTAAAACACTGGCAGTTTCAATCCAAATTTGCTGAAATCCTTTAGCTGCGATCGCTTTTTCTAATTCTTGTAGTAAAAATTTCCCTAACCCTAATCCTCTCAGTTGGGGCAATAAATACATTTTTCTAACTTCTACAGCCTTCTCACCGCGATGGAAAGGATAGTAGCCAGCGGTTCCCACGATTTGACCTTGAGATTCTACTACCCAAAACTCTCCACCAGTCGCTAAATAATAATTTTCTACCTCTAATACATCTCGGTCTGCGCCTACAGGTTCCCAGCATAAACCGTATTCTGCCAATACCGAACTAATAACCGCCGCTGCAAAAAGGCGGTCGCTTTGGTTCCAATCTCGAATGAGAAAATCTTTATAATTAGATTGCATTTGCTAGAGTTGCGTCTAATTTCGTGAATAGGCGAAGAGAAATTCTTGAAATTGTATTGGCTCCAAGTTTATTTTAAGGAGCGATATTCAATTTCT
>NZ_PYCI01000036.1:0-51476 GCF_003015105.1 Chroococcidiopsis sp. CCALA 051
CTCCCAGCTCGTCCCTGCTCCCTGCTCCCTCAATTAGCTTTTTTGTGGGATGGACATCTTGTCCGTCCCTTTTATTTTGAAATGTCGAACTTGGCTATATGTATCTTTTATCACAAATAATTGAACGTACTTTCAATCAAAATATGAACCGAGCTAAAAGTTACAGGCTTAGCGTCAGCTAGTCGATGAATCGATCTGCCTAATTTGATTGAATCAGTTTGCCTAAATCAGCGTGAATTTATAAGTGTGATTGTGAGGAGCAAGTGAACAAGCAAAAAATATTTGCGATCGCCAATTCCCAGCTAGCGATCGGTATTTGGAGATGGAATAAATCTGGGCGGCTGGCGATCGCAATAGGTTTAGGGTTAATACTATTGGTTGGTACGATTTCAATCTCAGTTCCCGTCATCGCCGCCGGACGGACGCAAAAAATTCTTTCAACTCCCGCAAACGTGATTTGGGGAGAATTATTTAAACCAGATAGCAAGCCGATCGCCCGCGTCAAATCGGGCGATCGCGTGGTTATGGAGACAATATCTCACGAAGGTATCCTCCCAGATCAAGGAGACACCGTTCGGTTTTTCGCCCAGGGTGGCATTCCTAAAAATCCTAAAAGTACGATTTCTCGACAGCAGATCCTCTCAGACCAACTACAAACTAAAGCCAAAGTGAAAAAGACTGGTCCCGGTCCTCACGTTATTACTGGACCAGTTTACATAGAGGGCGCAGTACCAGGCGATGTGTTGGAAATTAAGACCCTAGACATCAATTACAGATCGCCTTATGGTGCAATTTCCAATCGTCACGGCAAAGGAGCATTACCTGGCGAGTATCCTGAAAATAACGCTCCAATCTACTCCAAAGTTATCGCCATAGATGCCAAGCGGGAAGTAGGCATTTTTCAACCTGCCAACAACCTACTACCAATTGAGATCCCGTTGAAGCCTTTTGTCGGATTAATGGGAGTCGTGCCTGCTAACCCAGCCGATGCAGCGAATTCCGTACCACCTGGGAACTATGGTGGTAATTTGGACATCAAGCTTCTAGGACGTGGTTCGAGCTTGTATTTACCCGTACAAGTTCCTGGCGCACTATTTTACGCTGGCGATCCCCATTGCGCTCAAGCAAATGGCGAAGTTGCTTTGACGGCGATCGAGTGTTCCTTAACTCCCACGTTTGAATTTATCTTGCATAAAGATATGAAGTTAGCAACCCCAATGGGGGAAACAAAGGATGCTTGGATTGCTGTCGGATTGGATAAAGATCTGGATGAAGCCATGAAAAAATCTGTCAGAGAATACTTGCAAATTGCCAATGAGAAGTATGGCATGACAAAACAAGATGCCCTGATGCTAGGTAGTGCGGCAATTGATTTTGATGTTTCTCAGGTAGTAGATATTGTGAAAGGAATTCACGGAACGATCCCCAAGCAGTTATTTCCTACTAAGTAATTCAGCCAGAAATCCAGCCAAAGTCAATTCGTAGGGACTTACATCTGTCTGTCCCTACAGCTCATCTACATAGAATTACTAATTACAAAATACGAATTACAAATTACAATTCACAAGTTATACGCAACTTATATTTGCCAAGACTCTATGCTGAATTCTCATTCTCATCACGGTCATTCTCATCATGGTATCCACGGCTGCACTTGTCATACACTGAGCAACTACGATCGCAAAATTAAATTATTATGGACGGCACTGATCGCGATCGCCAGTTTTGCCGCACTTGAGTTTGGGGTGGGCTATTGGAGTCATAGTTTAGCTTTACAAGCTGAATCCGGTCATTTGCTCTCAGATAGCTTTGCTTTGGCTTTGTCTCTGCTAGCAGCTTGGTTCGTACAGCGACAAGCAGCTAGAGGAGAAAATTTTGCTCATATGCGGATCGAAGCTATTGCCGCTGTACTCAATGGTTTGGGACTGGTAGCGATCGCAGTTTGGATTGCAATTGAATCTGTCTCTCGCCTCCAGTCTCCACCGACAGAGATCCTCAGTTTACCCATGTTGGTGACTGCTGGGGTAGGTTTGGGAGTCAATGGGTTTAATGTCTTTTTACTGCACGACAGCAGCCATCACGATCTCAACGTCCGAGGTGCTTTTCTACATATTTTGGCAGATTTAATTAGTTCGATCGGCGTAATTGTAGCAGCGATCGCAATCTGGCTCATGCATTGGTTATGGGTAGATGGCGCAGTTGGCTTATTTGTATCTAGTTTGATATTTGTTAGTGCCATTCCTTTGATTATTCAAAGTCTCAATTCAATTCGTAACAAAGTGAGTCTTGAGCAGTGATAGCGATTGACTCCCAACTATCTAATCAGCCTGCATTTCCTCTTCGGCGCAAATGGTTAACTCTGTGGGTTGGCAACGCTTGATAACAATTGTAATGCCTTGCGCTCCCTCACTATCAAGGTCTTCAACGTAACCAGGATAAGCTGCTTTTGCTTCATCGTGCGTTGAAAAAGGTCCAAAATAGTAAGTACAGCGTGGCTTTGTCGTGATAATTTCTACCCACCAATCAGTTTCCTGCACCACCCTAAACCCAGCAAATGCTTGTTTGATTCGATCTAGTAATTTCATATTAAATATACTGTAGCTACTTCAATTATGTATGGTTTCTATCGGAAGAAGGAAAAAATTCTCAAAATTTTTTAATTACTAAATCAACTGCGATCGACAATACCAAAAAATATGGTTGCTCTACTAGATAACAACAGATTCTTTTCATCTTATCAATGCAAAACAGGATTTTCGATCGTTCTAAATTGTAGCGTTAAAACTTAAATAAACAACGATTAATATAATCCATAATTTGCAACTTGTTAATGTACGATCTGCAATGGAGCGATCGTGGGTAATTGAGTAGTGAGTGGCTAGTAGCTGGTGGCTAGACTATTTGCTAGTCATCAGCCACTCGTGACTAGTCACTCTCTTGTGATAACTGATAACCGATAACTGATAAATGAAGATTGCCACTTGGAATGTGAACTCGGTTCGTACCCGCTTAGAGCAGGTGATAGATTGGTTAAGACAAACTCCAGTAGATGTACTGTGTTTACAAGAAACCAAAGTCGTAGATGCAGATTTTCCGCGATCGCCCTTCGAGCATCTAGGTTATTATGTATACGCTTCTGGGCAAAAGTCCTATAACGGCGTTGCTATCCTCAGCCAACAGCCGTTACAAGACGTAAGTACTGGGTTTGCACCACTGTTAGTAGAGAGCGGTATTGTAGAAGCTGAGTTACTCGCAGCTTTAGACGAACAGAAGCGAGTAATTGCAGGTACGCTCGATCGCGTCCGCATCGTCAATCTTTACGTCCCTAATGGTGCGGCAGTGGGCAGTGAAAAATATGAATATAAGTTAGGGTGGTTAAAAGTCCTGCGGGAATATTTGCGATCGCAGTTGCTCGTTTCTCCGGTGATGTGTGTTTGCGGTGATTTTAATATTGCTCCCGACGAGCGAGATCTGCACGATCCAGACAAGCTGACAGGTCAAATTATGGCATCAGAACTAGAACGTCAAGCCTTGCAGGAGATTTTAGCACTAGGGTTTGCCGATGCCTTTCGCAAATTTATCACAGAAGGCGGACACTATAGCTGGTGGGACTATCGCACCGCAGCATTCCGCCGCAATTTAGGTTGGCGGATCGACCATCTATACTTATCGCCAGAATTGTACCAGCAGGCGATCGCTTGTTGGATCGATCCCGCACCGCGTAAGCTACCCAAGCCTAGCGACCATACACCAGTTGTTGTGGAATTTTAGCAATATGAGATTTTTGTTATTTTTTAGATTTCTCCTAACCAAAAGTGTACCGAAACCCTCCTTAAAAAGGGGAGTTGGGGGGATCTTAATCGCGATTGCTCTGAGTTTACCAGCAATTGCCCAACAACCACCCGCAGCCGACATCCGCGACGCATGGAAGCCAGTTTACAAACAACTACCCAATCTTCCACTAGAAAATAAGTACGTTAGTAGAGAGTCAGGAAAAGTCAATCCAGATAGCACTCTTGTCAACCGCTTAATTGAGTATCACGTTTATGTCAAAGGTCGAGCGCCCAACTACCGTCTAGATTGGAAATTAACCCTAGCAGATTATTTAGGGGCAAACGAACTCATTCAAGACACCACGTATCCAGGGGCAAAAACCTTACATCAAAATCCCCTAGAAGGCGATCGCGCTGCGATTAACCGCCTCAATCGCCAACAGCGAGATGCTTTAGTACAAACTCTAGTTAATGTCTTTACTCCCGAAACCTCCACATCTCCCAGCACCGAATCTCCCACCACCAATCAACAACCACCAACCAACAACCAACAACCAACCTTTTCTCAGCCAAAACCAGGAGATGCAGACTTATTGAAATGAATTGGTAATGGGTAATTGGTAATGGGTAATCGGTAGTTGGTGGTTAGTCACTAATAACTGATAACTGACAACTGATTTCCTCTTGACACGGGGAACGTAACATCATAATCTAACGAGAGTTAATGAAAATTATTGGCAACTGTTTTCTATGGGTTCTGATAATATTGCTATCCAGCAGCGAGAGAAAGAAGCGCGATCGCTGAAGACTCTTTTAGCTTGTAGCTTGGTTGGTTCCATAGCTTTGCACGTCGGTCTGCTATACGCAGGTATTGATAAATTATGGCAAAGGAATTTTACCCAGCCAAAACCCATAGAAGTTGTCATCGTCGATCCTCCTAAAAAACCGGAGGTCAAGAAGCCAGAACCTAAACCAGAACCACCAAAACCAAAACCCCAGCCACGGCGGGTACAACAGCCACAAGTCAGGCAGCCTCAACGAGTCGTACGCCAGTCGCCCCCCCCAAAAGTTGTTAGGGCTACACCCAAGCCCGTACCGCGTGCTGTGACTCCGCCGCCAAAGGCTGTTACGCCAAAGCCCGCACCTGCTCCAGCACCAGTAGCAACTCCCGATCCGCAATTGAGAAATAAGTTATCGGATCTGAGGAATTCGAGGGCAACACAAGAAAAAGTATTAACTGGTACGGGCGATCCTCAAGCACCCGCTGTAGCTCCCAGACCTAGCACGGGTACTGGTAGAACTCCTGTAGCAGCAGGACCCCGAACTGTCAGACAACCGCGCAGCGAAACGGGTGATTCCGAAGGTTCCAACACTCTAACTTGTCGCCGTTGTCCTGAACCCAGGTATCCAGCCAGTGCTAGAAGGCGGGGAGTAGAGGGGGTTCCCAAAGTTGCTTTCTATGTAGATTCGGATGGGAATGTGAGCAACGCGCAGTTAGTGCAGTCTAGCGGTGATGCAGACCTAGATGCAGCGGCACTTAGGCAGGTAACTCGTTGGAAATATAACGATCTCAAAAAGGGAAGACGTGTCGTGCTGAGAGTGCGTTTCGTCCTCAACTAAGATTGAAGCCGCTCTTGTATCTAAACTCGATCGCAAATGCGATCGAGTTTAAACTTTCAAATTTACCAATTTTGAAATTTTGTATAAAAAAAGACTTGTTTTCATAGCAGTTGTGAAATACTTAAAATTTAATGCTAGTGGCTTGCATTAATAATGATAAAATTTCCTAGTTGAAGGTAGATTTATAACTCAGTAATTCAGCATATAGCTTGCGCTTGAGCTGTAAATTGCTGTGGCTTTGTGTGAGGAAACACTGTGAATAAAATGCATTTGGTCAGTTGTGTGGGACTGGCTGGAATTGCTGTGGCTATTATGGCACAGCCAGTAAGAGCTGATGTAGTCAAGGTAACATCTGTAGAAATTCAGCCGACAGCATCAGGAGCAGAGATTGTATTAAAAACGACGAATGACGAGTCGCTGCAAGTTTTTACATCTAGTTTTGGTAAAACTTTTGTTGCTAACATTGTCAATACTCAATTACAAATTTTAGATAGAAATAATCTGCGACAAATAAACCCTGTAAAGGGCATTGCAGCGGTGACAGTTAGCGAAACTGGAGCCAATAGTCTCCGTGTTGTGGTGACGGGTGAGACAGAGTTACCGAAGGTACGGGTACGACAAAGCGAAAATGGTTTGGTTCTGAGTGCAACCACATCTACAACAGCTGCAACTCAACCCCCAGCAGCACCAGCAGCACCACCTGCAAGCGAGACACAGCCACAAGTCACTACACCGCAGTCAGAAGTTCCCCCTACAGAAGGTGAAGTCCAACAGCTAACAACACAGAGAGATGAGGAATCAGAAATCGTAGTCACGGGAGAGCGAGAAACTGGCTATCGCGTTCCTAACTCCACAACAGCAACTAAGACCGATACACCCATCCGCGATGTCCCAGGAAACATTCAAGTCATTCCGCGAGAGGTGATAGAAGACCAGGGAGCAGTTCGCATCAACGACGTACTGCGTAACGTTAGCGGTGTCAATTTCTCCACAGACGCTGGCGGTCGTAGCCCCACCTATAACGTGCGGGGATTTGAGGCTATCCAATTCAAAAACGGGTTAAGAGAGGACAGACAATTTAACACTCGTACTTACCCAGAAACAGCAAATATCGAGCAAATTGAAGTGCTAAAAGGACCAGCTTCCGTCCTGTTTGGACAAGCACAACCTGGAGGAATCATTAACTTTACGACTAAAAGACCGCTACCCGAACCCTTTTACCAAATTGATTTCACGGCAGGAAGTTACGATTTCTATCGTCCGACGCTGGATTTTTCGGGTCCGCTCAACTCTGATGGTACGCTTGCTTATCGGTTGAACGCTGCTTACGAACACGCCGAAAGTTTCCGAGATTTTGTTTCAACGGAGCGGTATTTCATCGCTCCCGTACTTGCGTGGAGAATTAGCCCCAATACCAGCTTAACTTTTGAAGGAGAGTATCTGCGCGATCGCCGACCGATTGACCGAGGTTTAGTAGCCGTTGGTGACGAAGTAGCTGACATTCCCTTGAGTCGCTTTTTGGGCGATCCCTCTTACGAGCAAGAAATGGACGAATTTCGCAGCTATCTTTATCTAGACCACCGTTTCAGCGAAAATTTATCACTCAGAACTGCCTTGCGGTACACCAGTAGTAAGGAAATCTATAACTCTGTAGAAGCAAATGAACTGGAAGCAGATGACCGGACTTTACTTTTAGCTCGTTATTTTGGCGGTCAGTATTACGAGACTTATACGCTACAAAATGACTTGACTTGGAAGTTTAACACGGGAGCGATCGCGCATACATTGTTGTTCGGTGTCGAACTCGCCAGACAGACAGGACGATACTTTGACGATGCAACAGCAGCAGAATCCCCATCAATAGATATTTTCGATCCCGACTACGAATCTGTCTTTGATTTTCCGTTCTCGCTCGAACCCGATCCTGCCTATAACGGTGGTAAGCTTTCATCAGATACGATTGCCTTTTATTTGCAAGATCAAATTGCTTTTACTGACAATCTGAAACTGGTTCTAGGCGGTAGATTTGATAGTTTTGACTCAGAAGAAAGATATCCTGGTGACCCAACATTAAACGTTGATACAGAAGCCAGCGAATTTTCACCGCGAGTTGGAATTGTTTATCAACCAATTCAACCAATTTCTCTCTATGCCAACTACAGCCGCGCTTTCATACCGCAGACTGGTAGGCTTACTGGTGGCGGTGCTGTTGAACCAGAGATTGGAGAACAATACGAAGTCGGTGTTAAAGGTGAGTTTTTGGACGGTCGGCTTGCCTCGACTTTAGCTTTTTACGATATTACCAAGAGTAACGTTCTGACTGACGATGCCAATAATCCCGATCCTGACTTTTCGATTCAGGTAGGCGAGCAGCAAAGTAAAGGATTTGAGCTAGATGTATCGGGAGAAATTCTGCCAGGGTGGAATATTATTGCCTCCTATGCTTATACCGACGCGGAAATTACTGCTGATAATACTTATGCAGTCGGCAATCGCCTCAACAATGTCCCTTTCAATACTGCTAGTTTATGGACGAAATATACCATTCAAAGCGGTTCGCTAGCAGGTTTAGGATTTGGCGCTGGTATTTTTTATGTTGATAGTCGAGCGGGAGATTTGGACAACTCTTTTACAGTTCCAGATTTTACACGGGTAGATGCTGCTATTTATTACGAAAGAGACAACTTTAAAGCAGCATTAAACTTCAAAAATCTATTTGATGTCGAATATTTTGAAGGAGTACAGAGTAGAACGCAAGCGATTCCTGGTGCGCCGTTTACAGTTCAGGGAACAGTTTCGTGGCAGTTTTAAGCTGAGTGATTTTTTGTCGCGATCGCTTTTCTTAATTGTTTCAAGTTTGGTGTGAGAAATTTCAATGAAGTTGCAGATCTATTCTTTATTGCTTGTTGTTAGTGCCGCAGTTGCGATCGCTCCACCAGTACACGCGACTGAAGCAGAGATCTCGATCCCCCCAACCCCCCTTTTTAAGGGGGGCAATTTACTCTCTCCAACCCCCCAAAACACAGCAGCAAAGAGCAATTTACTCTCCCTAACCCCCCTTTTTAAGGGGGGAGCCGCAGGCGAGGGGATCTGGGGATCTTTGGCACAAAGCCGCATTACCCAAGTAACTGCTGTACAACTGCAACAGACAGATAAAGGACTGGAAGTAATTTTAGAAACACCAGACGGTGAATCATTACAAGTCTTTCCTACTAGTTTCAGCAAAACCTTTGTCGCCAATATTCCCAACGCACAACTAGCACAAAACAAAACTTTTCGTCAAGAAAACCCTGCATCGGGAATCGCATCTGTCGCTGTTACTCAACAAGGAACGAATAATATCCGAGTCACGGTAACGGGAACCCAAGATTTACCCAAAATAGAAGTGGGAAGGAGCAATCGCGCCCTTACTCTCACTCTACCAGAAGCGATCGCACCTACAGCCCAACAACCCACACCAGAAGCACCAGTACCAACACCTGAAACCCAAACAACACCAGAAGTAACACCACCAGCAGATGAGACGACTCCCCCAGATGGCTTACAACCGCCAGCAGCCACTACTGAGGGAGACGAGGAAGTTGAAATCGTTGTTACAGGAGAAGGAGAAACTGGATACAGCGTTCCCGATACTTCTACTGCAACTAAAACAGATACACCCCTACGCGACATTCCCCAATCAATTCAAGTCATTCCCCGCCAGCTTTTAGAAGATCGCAACATCACCCGTGTAGGAGAAGCACTGCAAAATGTGCCTGGTGTCTTTAGTTTAGAGGGTGGTTATGAAGGTTATGCCGATTATTATCAAATTCGTGGTTTTGATACGAGTCGGGGTAGCATTTTTAGAGATGGCATTGCTACTGACGTTTGGGATACTTCAGAAACCGTAAATTTAGAACGGATTGAAGTATTAAAGGGTCCGGCTTCCGTACTATTCGGTCAAGGTTCTCCAGGGGGAATTGTTAACTTAGTCACCAAGAAACCCTTGGCAGAGCCTTACTCTTCAATTTCTGGTACGATTGGCTCGTTTGATACCTATCGTGGCGAACTAGATTTTTCTGGTCCACTCAACGACAGCAAAACAGTTAGGTATCGCCTCACGATGGCTTATGAAAATAACGACAGCTTTATCGACTTTGTAGAAGGAGAACGGTTTTTTATTGCACCAGTCATTACCTGGGATATTGGTTCTAGAACTTCCCTAACGGTTGATGCTTCTTATACTAACGATTCACGAACCCCCTATTATGGTATTCCCGCAGTAGGAGGAAGAATTGCCGATGTTCCCCGCAGTCGCTACTATGGCGAACCATTTGCCGAATATAGTCGTGATGGATTTGAATTAGGTGCAGTTCTCAGACATGGATTTAGCGATAATTGGTCGGTTACAGGTGCTTTTCGTTACATTAGTTACTCCCCAGAACGATACGCAGTCTTTTTTAGCTCTCCAGATGAAGATACAGGCGAAATGACTCGCGAACAATACTTTTCAGATGGAAATTATCAAAGATATATTGGTAATCTGGATTTAGTTGGTGAGTTTAAAACTGGTTCAATTCAACATAAATTACTATTAGGTACGGAATATCGGCAGTACATTGAAGACCCCAGATTTCAATTTGGAGAGTATCCATCGATTAATCTTTTCGATCCTGTTTACGTCAATAGACGTTTTGACAAAGCTCCTACCTTTTTTCGTGACGACTATGATGAAACTTGGGGTTTTTATATTCAAGACCAAATTGAGTTACTGCCGAATCTGAAATTTTTAGCAGGGGTGCGCTATGACAATTACCAGCAGAATCGTACCACACAAGATCTAGGCGAACCCAGAATCGATTTTGAGCAAACTGATACTGCTTGGAGTCCAAGAGTAGGAATTGTCTATCAACCCATCGAACCAATATCGTTGTATTTTTCCTACAGCGAGTCTTTTGTCCCCAATTTTGGTGACACTCTCGATCAAGCTGATGAGCCATTCGATCCAGAAAAAGGAAGACAATTTGAGGTAGGTTTAAAAGCCGATTTAAATCCCAATCTAAACGCAACTCTAGCATTATTTGATATCAGAAAACAGAACGTTCTGACTACAGATCCAATTAATCCCGAGTTTTCCATCCAAACTGGGGAACAAACTAGCAAGGGAATTGAGTTAGGTATCGCAGGTGAGATTTTGCCTGGTTGGGATATTTATGCGTCTTATACCTATCTCGATGCTTACATCAGTGAAGACAATACCTATGAAGTTGGCAACCGCCTACCTAACGTACCAGAAAGTACCATTGGTTTGTGGACGAAGTATGAAATACAGCAAGGCGGACTGAGGGGATTAGGATTTGGTTTAGGTTTATACTATGTTGGCGATCGCTTTGGAGAGTTAGACAATACGGTAGAGCTTCCTTCTTACTTTCGCACCGATTTGGCTTTATTTTACGAACGCGATAACTGGAAGGCTCAAATTAACTTTAAGAATTTGTTTGATATTGATTATGAAGCAGGAACATCTGGAGGTACATCTATTACGCCTGGTGCGCCGTTTACAGTTTCAGGTACGCTTTCAGTAGAATTCTAATTAGAGTAAATATCATGCGATTTCATCATACCAATTCTCTCAATCCTAAAACAAATTCTTCATCGCTACCCTTTTCAACAAGAGTTAGAGAAATCTCTTTGCTACCCTTTTCAAGGGGGGTTGGGGGGATATTTCTTATATGTAGCTATGCTAGGATTAATATTACTTTCACAACCTGCTTGGGCTGATAGTGAAAAAGAAAATTGCGATGCGGAAGGCGGTATGCTCTTCGACCATGCTACGCAAACGCTTCGCGACCATCGCAATCCCAACATCAACTGGGCGATCGCAAACTCTTTTCAGGCTGCATATGTAAATTGGGATACTGTTGAAAATTGTCACGGCAAGAAGCGATCGCGTCAAAAAAGTAGAGAATTTGATTTTGACGATTATTCTCTAAACGGCTTTTATGTACTTGAATTATCCTGGAGTAACGAGTTTAAAACTGGAACTCTTCAGCATGAAATGGGTTTTGGGATAGAATTGAATAAATTTCCGTTTTTGCTGTCTGCTAAAACTACCGACACTCAAGCAGACAAACAATTTAATTTCATAAACTCAACAACAATTCCTTTGCCGTTTTCTCTAGCTGATTTTACTAGTAGACAAAACTCATTGTCCTTATATCTTGAGAATAAAATTGCTATAGGAAAGCGACTTAGTATGTTTTTTGAGGGTAATCTAGACTTAGTGATTAACGATATTACAGACCTACCCGATGAAATTTCTAATATTAGTCAACAAGACTACGTAGCATTTAATCCAGAACTAGAAATTTCATATCAACTTAGCGACTCGCTTTCTATCTATACTAATTTAAGTTACTCCTCTCTCCCAGTTCCAAAAATTTCCAGTAGTTTGTTAAAACCAGAAATAGAAAATGGTTTAGAAGTAGGCATTGAGACAGAATTTTTTAACGATCGCTTTTCTGCTACTCTTTATTTATACGACGGCATTCAGCGAAACGTAACTTTCACAAATGCAAACGATCCTGAGTTGGAAGTTTTGACAGAAAAACAAAAAAGTCAAGATATCGGCTTAGAAATAGTCGGTGAGATTACCCCTGGATGGGATTTTATCTTGTATTATGCTTACACAAAGGCACGTATTGCTAAATCGTCAGAATTGCCTGTAGATTCTCAAGTTCCCAACATTGCCAGTCATAGTGGTGGTTTCTGGACGACATATGAGATTCAGGCAGGTACATTACAAGGTTTGGGTTTTGGGGGTGGCGTGCGGTACGTTGGCGATCGCCCAGGTAATATTGAGAATAGTTTTAAATTACTGAGTTACTGGCAGACAGATTTAGCAGTCTTCTACCAGCGCGATAACTGGAAAGCCGCACTCAGCATTGAAAACCTGTTCGACGTAGATTATTTCGAGGGTAAACCTCTAACTGTACTAGGAACGATTTTAGTAGAATTTTAAGCTAGATTACTTGAGATTAGTTTTAAATAAGAGTAAACTCTATAGCTAGTAAGTGAGAACGATACTTACTTATTGAGATACTGTAACTAGACTTACCTTTAATCTCTAATTCATAGCTGGTCGATCGTCACCGTCAACCAAAGTGACAACAGACATTTTTCCATGCAAAATCTACTATGAAAACTAAAACACTGCGCAGTATTGCATTTAGCTTGCATAGATACATTGGGCTAGCTGTAGGGCTGATTTTAATTATTGTTGGCGTAACAGGTAGCTTTTTAGTGTTTCAGAAAGAATTTGACCAATATTTATTACAGCACCAATTTGGGCAAATAACCCCACAACCGCAGCGCGTAGCAATAGAATCCGTTGTTAATACTGTAAAAGCAACTTACCGCGATCGCCCCGAACTTAAACTAGCTTCTATTAATACTCTGCCCCACAACCCGACTTACAGAGTGCGGCTGAGAACGGAGGATGACAAAACCACTGATGTTTATGTCAATCCTTATACAGGGAAAATTTTAGGCGATCGTAACTGGGACAATACTTTCATCGGCATTGTATTTAGACTCCATTACGCGCTTCTAGCAGGTGACATTGGGATCAAAATTGTTGGAATCATTGCCTTGCTACTTCTCGTTCTCAGTCTTACAGGTATCTTTTTATGGTCTGGTTGGCGTAAGCTAATCAGTGGCTTCAAGATTAAATGGCAAGCGCACCCCAAACGAGTTAATTACGACGTTCATAAAGTTGCGGGTATCGTTACTGCTATATTTTTGGGTTTGACTGCTTTTACAGGTTTCTGCTGGAATTTTTACGATTACGCCGAACCTGCAATCTACGCCCTGACTTTCACGCCAAAATCACCTGAACCAGTTTCTCAAATTGTTACAGGTAAGTCACCTTTGGGAATAACAGAGATTTTGAAAACAGCGGATGCGGCTTTACCTAATGCAGAGACTACTTTTATCAACTTACCCAGGAAACCAGAAGACGCATTCACTATCTATAAAAAACATCCTCAAGAGTCGAACGAATATGGCGACAGTAGCGTTTATCTCGACCAATATAGCGGCAAAATATTAAAACTCATAGATGGACAAAACTTACTTTTAGCAGAAAAAGTACTCGGATCTTTTACACCTCTGCACTACGGCACATTTTGGGGATTACCCAGCCGTGTTCTCTACGTATTAGTTGGACTTGCACCTCTAATTTTATTCGTTACTGGCTTTGTTATGTGGCGCTACCGTTATCGAGGCAAAAAAATTGCAGATCGAATAGATGTCGCGAGAGAACCAGTACAACGACATTAATGCATATTTAGGGCGATCGCCTCAATCTAGTTGAGACTTAGCAGCAAGAATCTGATAATTCTATGATTGGCTGTCTCCATAAACTGGACGATGCCAGTCAAAGCTTACATCCTCACAAACAGACAGCACGACATCACTGTCTTTAACCTGCAATCCTTGCCACTGGCAGCATTTCACCTCCCAGTCATGTCCCTCGATTGCCATAGCTGCAACATAGTTGACAGCTGGGATAAACGACTGAAGCAACCATCGCTCTGCCGCAGCGCGATCGCCATTTATACTGAATAGTTGGGCAGGTCGATCTGGTAGCAGTGAAACATCAAATTGGTTTAAAGGAAGTGCTAATCCATCTCCTAGTGCTTTGAGGATAGCTTCTTTACAAGTCCAACCGTGGAAAAAGGCTGCTGGCTGCTGGCTGGAAGGAAGCGCGAGAAAAGTCGTGCGTTCTCTGGTTGAAAAGAATTGAGCAACGATTTGCTCTAATCCAGGTATATGACGGACGTATTCTAAGTCAATCCCAATTTGGCGATCGTAAGTAAAAGCATACAAAGCTAAGTCTTGGGAATGAGATAAATTAAAATGTAGCAAGTCGCACGTCTTCAGTGCTGGTTTACCATGACTGCCGTAACAAAACTGTAATTGGTGAGGTTCGATATCTAAATAGTAACTGAGAATGCTTCTGAGGATACCGCGACCGATAATAAAACGGTTTCTATCTGCTTCAAAATGAAAGCGGTTTGCTCGATCTAATTCATCAACAGATAAGGTTTTAACTAATTGTTGCAAATATGCTGAATTTTGGCTGAGGCTAGCACGCCAAATGTGAATCTCGTGTTGTGGCAATACTAAGCTTTCAGAATTCGCAATCATATTGGTATTGTATCTACAACTATATTCTGCTCTTGTAACAATTTTGCTGCCATTTGGCTATCAACTGGTTTTGAGAAGAGATATCCTTGTCCGCTACCGCAATTAAGTGCTTTGAGTTGAGCTAAATGTTTTAATGTTTCTACTCCCTCAGCTACCACATCCATACCTAAATTAGCTGCAAGAGTGACAATAGTACGGACAATCTCAAATTGTTCGCTGTCTATATCAATCTTATTAATAAAAGAGCGATCGATTTTCAAAGTATGAGTAGGAAAGCGATATAAATAGGCTAACGACGAATAACCCGTACCAAAGTCATCAATTGAGAGCTGAATTCCTAGAGATTGTAACTGAAACAGCATTGTGGTTGCTATTTCAGCATTATCCATAATTACGCTTTCTGTAATTTCCAGCTTTAAACTTTGGGCAGGTACGTTTGTTTCCCGCAGAATTTCAGTAATTTCTTCTACTAAATTAGTTTGAGTAAACTGCTTGGCAGAAAGATTGATGCTCATGACTAACGATTGATATTCAGGAAATTGTATTTTCCAAGCACTCAACTGACGGCACGCTTCTCGTAATACCCACCAGCCAATCGGAACGATCAAACCTGTTTCCTCTGCTACTGGAATAAATTCGGCTGGTGAAACTAACCCTCTTTGTGGGTGTTGCCAGCGAATAAGTGCTTCAAAACCTGTAATCGCACTTGTTTTAAGCGAAACAATTGGCTGATAATATAATTGAAATTCTCGTCGTTCTAGTCCACGTCGCAAGTCAGTTTCTAATTGTAAAAGTGCAGCGGCTCGCGTGTGCATAGTGGTATTAAATACTTCGTAGCGAGCTTTACCTGTAGCTTTAGCGCGATACATGGCTATATCTGCGTCGCGAAGTAAATCTTCTGGGCGTTCGTAATTAAAACTACTGAGAGTAATCCCGATACTAGCACTAGTAAAAACCTCATTACCACTGAGATTGAAAGAGCGCGTTAATTCTTCTTGTAATCGATTGGCAATATTAGTAGCCACATTTTCATCTTTAATATCTTCTAATAAAATCGTAAACTCATCGCCACCTAAACGAGCAACAGTATCGCCAACTCGCAAATATTTTTCTAGACGACGGGCGATCGCAATGAGTAGTTGATCGCCTACTGAATGACCTAAACTATCGTTAATTAACTTAAAGCGATCCAAGTCAAAGAAAAGCACGGCAAATAAATAATTTCTCCGCCTTTTTGCCAGAGAAATTGCATGACTTAACCGATCCATAAATAAAACTCGGTTAGGCAATCCAGTTAATGCATCATGTAGAGCATCATGAAGTAACTGTTCTTCTGTAACTTTGCGGTTAGTAATATCAGATTGCGTTCCTACTATGCGATACGCTTCTCCTGATGTATCCCGGATAATAATTCCTCGGCTAAGCATCCAACGATAAGTTTTCCCCTTGCATAAAATCCGGTATTCGCTCTCAAACTTAGAATTTAGCTCGGAGAGATGATTGAGCATTTCCATTTTGATGCGTTCCACATCTCCAGGATGAATGCGATAAAACCATTCATCTAAAGAGTTCATCTCATTGTCTGAATAGTCCAGCATTGATTTCCATTGAGAAGAAAAGTAAATCGCATTAGTTTTTAAATTCCAGTCCCAAATGCCATCATTAGTAGCTTGCAAAGCCAGAACGTAGCGTTCTTCGCTCTCTCGCAGTACTGTTTCTCTTTGCTGACGAGCAGTTAAATCGATTTCAATCAAAATTGCCGTATTTTCTAGCGCAGTTTTTTGCGCCACTATTAGCAAGTTACGAGTACTGCTATCAGTTTGAATCTCTAGTTCCTTATAAATGGTTTGCTCTGGTTGAGAAAAAAAAGCTTGAATAAACTCAAGAAAATGACAATTTGAATTATAAAAACTAATAGGCTGCCCAATTAATTCTTCTGTATGCAAGTTTTGAGCTTGAGCCAGATGTTGATTGACCGCAAGAATCTTTAATTCCGAATTAATCCAGTAAGCTGGTAGAGGTATAAGATCGAAAACGCTTCGTTCCTGTAATTTTTCTTGTCGCTCATGCTGTTGAATGGCTGGCAACCCAATATGTAGAGATTGGAAAGCCCAATAAGCAAGTAAAACTGCAATACTAGCTAAAATAGATAACAAGCTGACTGCGATCGCTTGACTGGTAGCACCATAGCGGCTATTTGGCAGTAGGTAAAATATGCAGCTAAAAGTTACAAAATTGCACGTCAGGAATAGTGCGATTGTAACTTGCAGGGCTGTGAATTTCCGCGATATATTCGCAGTACTAGTTGGATGAGACGGCAGTTTCAGTTGAGTGTCAAAGTTAGTGTAAGAGCAATGACAGCTAGGATCTATATTTTCAGGTAAAGACTGATTTAACTCTAACTTCTCCATAATCTTCTATAAAATGTAGCTATTCGATCTCAACTCGATAAATCGTACTAAGCTATTCTGTTAGACGGGTAAAGTGGCTCTAGAATATCCATAGTCAATATAATTTGACATAAACTAGATTCAGAGTGTAATAGTAAACATCCTGAACATTTAATTCAAAGTTAGAGAGACACTCTACCTCAATGGAGTTTTTCTTTTGATGTTTTCAGCTAAGCTAAGTAGAAATTCGGTATTTAATCGCAGTTTATTATACTAATTGCAGAGTTGGTAAGATTTTTTATTATAGGATCGGTGTTTTCTCTAGGTTTTTTTCTCAACCTGCTACACAAACTAATATGGCGATCGCTATTTAGAGCAAATATGCGCTCAGTCTTACTCCCATACTAGGCAATTTCGGATACTAGAGCGATCGAACTAGTTATCTATTCAATAATTTCTGTATAGATTTACACTTAAAAGCTGTGGTACTCCTCAAGCGTGACCGCCGAGCTTCAGTAAATTTAAGGAATCTACAGATGTTATCTACCTTTTGATTAATAACAACTGTAAAATTGCTTAATTCAATAGCTTAAAAGCCAATCTTCAAGCAAATAGTTCTGTTTAATAAAATTTTAATAAAGTAGTTGGCATTCAGCGATCGCTAGTGAAATAGTGAAAATAACCAACAGAATTATTCGCATCTACACCGAGTGATTTAATTCTGGTAATCTACTAACTCTGATAGCGAATAGTTGCTAAACCATCAGTGGTTTGAGCTTAAAAACATAAGATAAATAAATCAACAAACCGCTAGAGACAAAAGCCAATGGTTCCAGTTAACTTTAAAAAAATAGCAACAAAAAAAGAAGTAGTTGCTCTGCTTGAGTATTTAAAACAGGAAACAGGTACAGCCATTCAAATTCACGATGCTGATGGCAAAAGAATAGTAGGAGTAGGTAGTGAAAACTCAACACATAGGTATCCAATTGAATTTGCCGACCGTGTTATTGGCTGGATTGCTGGTAGTGAAAAAGCTATTGCTATTGTTAACCTGATTTCTTACTTGATAAAACAGGAATTTGAGAAAAAGGCTCTGGCAAACGAATTATTAGAGAAATATCGAGAGCTGACTTTGCTCCACGATATTACGACTCAGATTACTGCTAGCTTAGAATTAAAAGAAGTTGCCCAACTGGTTATTGAGGGTGTTGGGAAACTAATTGAAGCTACAGGCGGATCGATTTTACTCCTGAATCAAAAAACAGGAGAGTTAGAATCTCTATCATCTGTTGGTCAAGCTTTTCCATCTCAAGAATCTTTGAAGTTAGGTGGAGGACTTATTGGTCGGATTGCTGACACAGGTAAAGGCGAGATTGTCAATGATATTACTACCGATCCTAGATTTGGCGAGTATCAAGGACCGATCAAATCTTTAATTTGCGTCCCACTGAAGACGAAAGAACAAATGAATGGGGTGATATTTTTTTGGAGCCAAGAAGTAGATGAGCTGAGCGAGAGAACCGCGCTCTCATACAATTCTGAAGACTTAAAAATTCTGACGATGTTTGCTTTCCACGCAGCAGTGGCAATTGAGAAGGCTCTCCTTTACGAACAAAGTTGCATTTCTGCGACTGTTGCTCAAGCACAAGCTCAACAGTTACAGCAAGCTTTATATGAATTGCAACATACCCAAGCTCATCTAATTCAGAGTGAGAAAATGTCTAGTTTGGGACAGCTAGTAGCAGGAATTGCTCATGAGATCGACAGTCCCGTGAACTTCATTCATGGTAATCTCGCTTACATAAGTAATTATGCTCAGAATTTATTAAATTTGATCGAACTTTATCAAAAATATCATCCTAGCGATCGCGTTCAAATTCAAGAATTGATGGCTAACATTGACTTAGAATTTCTCTTAGAGGATTTACCAAAAACACTAAATTCAATGAAAGTAGATGTAGGACGCATTCGTAAAATTGCTCTGTCACTGCGTAACTTCTCTCGCTCTGATGAGTTAGAAATGAAGCCGATAGATATTAATGAAGGGATTGATAGTACTCTGCTGATTTTAGATAGTCGCCTGAAAGCAATCAGCAAGCATTCTGTAATTCGGATTGTTAGAGAATATGGCAAATTGCCTTTGATTGACTGTTATTCTAGTCAAATTAATCAAGTATTTATGAGTATTCTTGCTAACGCAATCGATGCTGTGGAAAATCAGAGCGAAGCTGGAACCATTACCATTCGTACAGAAGTCATGGAAGTCGAAAATGAAAGTTCCTTAGCTTTAGGAATGTGGCAGCTTGAAGACAAATTTACCGCTCATTCTAGTTTCTCCTTCTCTAGTCCCCACGTCGTTATTCGTATTCAAGATAATGGCGCTGGAATTAGCGAGGAAGTTCGCGATCGCATATTCGAGCCTTTCTTTACAACGAAAACTGCTGGTAATGGCGCTGGTTTGGGTCTTTCTATCAGTCACCAAATTGTTGAGAAGCACGGAGGAGTTTTAAAGTGTTTTTCCGAACCAGGACACGGAGCCACATTCTGTATTCAAATTCCGATTAAGCAAACAATGATGTTGCAACCTATATTCAGCTCGGCAAATGGAAATAAAGTATTTAATTCAGAATTATCGCTAGCTGGCATTATTTAAAGGTAGTTCTCCTAGATTTTTCAATATTCTCAAACTTATTGTTATCTATCTTCAGTCTTCCATCTAAAGTAGTAGGTAAATCAATGCAGAATCAGACTCAAATCAATTCCATTCATCAGTTAGTTGAACTTCAAGTCTTAAAAACTCCTGATGCCGTAGCAGTTGTTTTTGAAAACCAACAACTGACTTATCGAGAATTGAATGAAAGAGCAAATCAACTAGCACATTACCTACAGGCATTGGGAGTTAAGCCAGAAGTTTTAGTAGGAATTTGTGTCGATCGCTCTTTAGAGATGATTATTGGGCTTCTAGGCATTCTCAAAGCTGGTGGAGCATACGTACCTCTCGATCCGAGTTATCCACAGGAACGCATAGCATTTATGCTAGAAGACTCTCAGTTGTCAGTACTTCTAACTGAGCAAAACCAACTTAACAAATTGCCACAGCACTCAGCACAGATTGTGAACCTGGATACCAATTGGCAGGCGATCGCCCAATATAGCAAAGAGAATGTTGACAGTGGAATTAATGCCAAGAACTTAGCATACACCATCTATACCTCCGGTTCGACTGGTAAACCAAAGGGTGTGCAAATTGTCCATCACGCTGTAGTTAATTTCTTAATTTCTATGCGAGAGAAGCCAGGGCTAACTCAGCATGATGTGCTTTTAGCAATTACAACAATTTCTTTTGACATTGCAGCCCTTGAGATTTATTTACCACTGATTGTAGGTGCAAGAATCGTATTAGTTAGCCGAGAAGTAGCTGCTGATGGAATGCAACTATCAACTATCTTAGATAAATCAGACATCACTGTCTTGCAAGCTACACCAGCCACTTGGCAACTCCTTCTTAATGCAGGTTGGAAAGGGCATAAACAGTTAAAGATGCTTTGTGGTGGGGAAGCAATGACTCGCTCTCTTGCTGACCAACTTTTAGAAAAAGGCGGTTCGCTTTGGAATATGTACGGACCAACTGAAACAACAATTTGGTCAGCAGTATGTCAGATAGAGCCTGGAACTGATTCCATATCAATAGGATACCCTATCGCAAATACCCAAATTTATCTGTTGGAAGAGCAATCTCGTCGCAAGGAAGATGTATTGAAACCCGTTCCTGTGGGTGTGCCAGGGGAAATTTACATTGGTGGTGATGGAGTAGCAAGAGGATATCTAAATCGCCTTGAACTAAACAGTGAAAGATTTATTCAGATCTCCTTTAAAGATCGACTAGAAGAGCGCCTCTATAAGACTGGAGATTTAGCACGTTATCGTTTAGACGGCACAATTGAGTTTATTGGTCGAATCGACCACCAAGTAAAAGTTCGCGGTTACCGTGTTGAATTAGGGGCAGTTGAAGCAGCATTAAGCCAGCATCCAGAGGTTAGAGAAGCCGCAGTTATTACGAAAGAAGATGCATCTGGTAATAATCGGCTGGTCGCCTATATTGTGAAGAAAGCTGGCATGGTCGAAACAAATTTATCAAAAGCAAGTGTTAAAGCTGATGTTGAGCAAGTCTCGCAATGGCAGCAAGTTTGGAGTTCTACTTACGGTCAATCTACTACAAGTCGAAATCAAATATTTAACAGTGTTGGCTGGAATGATAGTTACACAGGTTTACCAATTCCAGTAGAAGAAGTACGTGAGTGGGTTAACTACACAGTAGAGCGTATTCGTTCTTTTCGTCCCCAGCGCGTTTTAGAAATTGGTTGTGGTATGGGACTATTATTATTCCAGATTGCTCCGTGTTGCTCTCACTATTTAGGGATAGACCTCTCTGCTGAAGCTATTCATCGTATCCAGCAACAGTTGCAGCATAGTGGAGAGGATTGGTCTCACGTTGTGTTAGAGCAAAGAGCTGCTCACGAACTTGAAGATTTGGAACACGGAATGTTTGACACTATCATTATCAATTCTGTCATTCAATACTTTCCCAGCGTGGATTACCTAGTAAAAGTTTTAGAAAAAGCTATCAAGTTAGTTAGCCCGAAAGGTCAAGTTTTTATTGGTGATGTACGTAGTTTACCTTTACTAGAAGCTTTTCATACTTCGGTTCAACTCAGTCAATCTCCTGCTTCACTAACGACTTCTCAGCTTCAGCAACGCATTCAAGAACGTATTCTTCTGGAAAGAGAGTTAGTGATTCACCCAGACTTTTTTACTGCTCTGAAACACCACATTCCTCAAATTAGCTATGTTGAGCAACAAATCAAGCAAGGGCGATATCAAAATGAGCTGATTCGATTCCGCTCTGATGTTATTCTTCACGTAGGAAGTGAAATCGAGCCAACTATTGAGCCTTATTGTTTAAATTGGCAGCAAGATAATTTATCTCTTTCTATAGTTTGTAGCGTTCTCCAAAACGATAAAATTAAGGTACTCAAAATATCTCATATTCCTAATGCAAGACTTACCTCAGACATTCATGCAGTCAAACTAATAGCAATTTCCAACAAACCTGAAACAGTAAGAGAACTACATCAGACAACGCAGCAAATAACTGAGGCAGGAGTTCATCCGCAAGATTGGTGGGATTTATGTAACAACTTACCATACCATATTCAAATTAGCTGGCATAATGGCGGAATAGATGGTTGTTATGACGTAGTGTTTCAACGATACACGGCTACTACAGATGAAAAAGAGAGAAAAGTTCTTTCAATCGCAGAAAAAACATTTGAGCTAAAACCCTGGAATTTATATACTAACAATCCCTTAAAGGCTGACAAGATAGACGATTTAGCAATACAAATACGTTCGTTTCTAAAAGAAAAACTGCCTGAATATATGATTCCATCGGCATTCGTGATGATGGAAGCTTTACCCTTAACACCAAATGGTAAGGTGGATCGCCGATCGCTACCCGAACCTAAAAATACTAGACCTGCTTTAACGCAAGCTTATGTGTCACCCAGTACCTCGATCGAGCAGCAAATAGCTGAAGTTTGGTCTCAGATTTTAGAAATTGAACAAGTAGGTATTTATGATAATTTCTTTGAGTTAGGAGGACATTCATTATTAACAGCTCAGCTACTTTCTCAGATAAAAAATATATTTCAGGTAGATGTACCTTTATTTTATCTCTTCAAAAAACCTACTATAGCAGGGTTAGTTGAAGCTATTGACTTAGTAAAGCATTTAAGTACTGGTATAGATGATACGGCAACAGTAGATTTACAGGCTGATGCTGTTCTAGATCTTACAATTTATCCAGCAAATACATATGATAATACCGCAGAAGAGCCTAAACATATATTTTTAACTGGCGCAACTGGTTTTATTGGAGCATTCTTACTAAATGAGTTACTATCAAAAACCAAAGCAAGTATTCATTGTTTAGTTCGTGCTTCTAGTTTTGAAGAAGGGAAATATCGGATTCAAAGCAATCTGGAACGCTATTGTCTCTGGCATGAAGATTGGAGTTGTAGAGTTATTCCGATAGTGGGAGATTTATCGCAATCATCTTTGGGGCTTTCTGACCTACAATTTAGTGAATTAGCTGGTAAGCTCGATCTGATTTATCATAGTGGTGCGTTGATTAACTTAGTCTATCCATACACGTTATTGAGAGCAGCTAACGTGCTGGGAACTCAGGAAGTATTAAGATTAGCTAGTCAAGTCAAAGTTACTCCCGTCCATTACATTTCTACTCTTGATGTATTCCAGTCACCTTTCTACTTTGGTAAAGAGGTAATTAAAGAAGACGACGATCTCGCTCATAGCAACGGCTTTTTTAATGGTTATGCTCAAAGTAAATGGGTTGCAGAGAAGTTAGTAATGGCTGCAAGAGAGCGAGGAATTCCCGTCTGTATTTACAGACCAGGGATGATAACTGGTCATAGTCAAACAGGTGTTTCTCAAACAAATGATTTAATGTGCAGGTTAATCAAGGGGATGATTCAGCTTAATGCAGCACCACTGCTAGAGCGTAAGATTAACATGACTCCAGTAGACTATGTAAGTAAAGCTATTGTCTACTTGTCCAGGCAACCTGAATCTATAGGTAAATCTTTTCATCTACTCAATCCTAACCCTTTACATTTGAGCCAGTTAGTGAGTGTAATGAACATTCTCGGTTATCCAATTCAGCAGATTCCTTATGAAATGTGGCAATCAAAGCTGATCGACCCAGAACTTTCACAAACAAATGCCTTGAGTCCCTTATCCTCTCTTCTAACTGAAGGGTCTGAAAAACAACAGACTTATTTGGAAACCTCTTTGCTATCTTCCCAGGTGCATGACTGCCAAAACACAATCAATGGACTTTTAGGTACTCCTATCGTTTGTCCCCCAGTTGGCGGTCAACTTCTAAAAGCTTACTTTTCTTTCTTAGTACGTAGTGGTTTTCTCCCAGCTTCTGAAGACAATCTTAACTCCGAGCGCTGCATTTCCAAGGAAATAGTAAAGAGAAAGCTCGATTTACAGCACTCGGAGTTGGTGAGAACGGCTTGAACAGCTTGAAAAGATATGTGATGACTCATGACTAGATGTTTCTATAATTTAATATTTTGAGCTGCTCTGGCTCTCAACTTGTAACTTGCGTTTATTCACGATGGCTACTCATAACTCACACTGCAATGTCAGATGTGAGTTTTTAGTTTTACTAGGGAATCATATATGGAGACCCCAGTTTTAGAGCTGAAGAAGGGTAATGTTGTAAAAAAATCATGAAAAAGACCATACGTAAGTCTATCGGTTCGAGATTATTTTTCTACGTATTAAGTAGCGCTCTGGTAGGATTGGGTGGGATGTCCTATTTCTTCTATCGAGCGCTAGAACATCATGCTAAGGACGAAATTCGAGTTAATCTCAGCACTCAAGTCAAGGCAATAGAGACTGAGCTTGCCCGAGTTACGCAGTCTATGGTGGATTTGTCTACAGCAGTTAAAACTCTAAATCGTCGAGGCATCAAAGATCCTGAAACATATAAGAAATTAGTTTTTGATTTTTTTGAGCAACGCTCATCCTTGACTATGGCTCTTGGCGTGGGTCAAACGCCCTTTCAACTCGTGCCAGATCGCCAATGGTATTGGCCCTACTTTTATGTTGACCAAAAAAGCTCTGGTCAGATAGGTCAGCTTTTACCCAAACCACACCAAAATATCCGGTATGCAGAGTTATTTCATGATGACAAATATCAAAACCAAGAATACTACAAAGCAGTTGTAGAAGAGAAAAAAGACTTGTGGTACGAGCCTTATCACTGGTACGGGTTGACTCTCACGACTTATACAGGTCCTATCTTTACCGATCGCCAACAATTAATAGGTATGACAGGGCTAGATATCAACGTCACGGCTATAGGAGAGCAAATTAAAGCACCTGAGAGTTGGATAGGCGGTTACTTTGCAATTTTAAGCGAAAAAGGAAATTTGCTAGCCTATCCACCCGATCCGCAAAAGGCTAAAGCATTGTCAACATACAAGGATGTACCCGAATTAAAGGCTGTATGGCAAAAGATATCGAATGGTAAAGCTGGATTAATTCAAGCTGAGGGACACTACTGGGCATACGAGCGAGTTAAAGGTACAAACTGGTTGACGATCGCATCAGTGCCTCAATGGGTTGTGCTGGGTCCCGCGTTAACTATTACTGTCGGAGGAGCGCTGGGAGCGGCTATCATCCTGGCTTTAGTTGTTGCCTTCTTTATCCGCAGACTGAATCAGCGCTTACAACACATTATGGCTGAGTGCGATCGTTTAGCAGAGATAGATTTGCAAAGGACGCGCCGACTTAACCAAGCATCCGAAGTAATTGCTAGCAATACGTTTCAGCAGCAGTCTGAAGCGAGGAATACAGATGAACTGGAAGTTTTAGAGCAAGCTTTTAATAAGATGGCAGCCCAGCTAGAAGCATCATTTGAAGAGCTGGAACTGCGAGTTCAAGAGCGCACGGCTTATTTAACTGCCGTGATTGATAACTTAGCAGATGGGTTATTGGTCGTCGATTTAAATGGTAAAATTGCTCGGGTCAATCCAGCCTTATTTGCTCTATTTGGAATTGAAGAGACAGATTTAACTGGTCGTGATTGTCAGGTTGTATTTAATCGTAAGATTGTCGAGTTAGTAGAAGAAACTCGTAGAAATCTAAAAAAAGTTTTTGTTGCAGAAATAGAGTTGTCGAGCGGTTGTACTGGAAAAGCAGTCGCAACTGCCATTGTGAAAGATGCCGATTCTACAAATAAGCAAAATGGAAAAGAACGGTGCATTGGTTCAGTTCTATTGATTCGAGATATCACGTCAGAAAAAGAGGTGGATCAGATGAAAACTGATTTCATTTCTACAGTATCTCACGAGCTTAGAACACCTCTAACATCAGTTCTTGGTTTTGCCAAAATCATTAAGAAGAAACTCGAAGAAGTTGTCTTTCCCGTCATTCCAACAGATGATAAAAAAGTTCAACGCAATGTGAGACAAATAGCAGACAATCTGGATATTATCGTATCAGAAGGTGGCAGACTGACAGATTTAATTAATGATGTCTTGGATATTGCCAAAATGGAGGCGGGTAAGATTGAGTGGAAGATGGCTCCCCTACAAATTAATGAAGTCATAGATAGAGCGATCGCCGCTACATCTGCTCTCTTTCATCAAAAGAATCTGGAATTAATTCGAGATATCGAATCCGAGGTTCCAGAGATTATAGGCGATCGCGATCGCTTAATTCAAGTAGTCATTAACCTAATTTCTAACTCTGTCAAATTTACTGATACTGGCTCAATTACTTGCAAAGTCAAAACCAATGAAACTCAAATCCATATTAGTATTATCGATACAGGCATAGGGATTGCTGAAGCCGATTTAGATAAAGTATTTGAGAAATTCAAGCAAGTGGGTGATACCCTCACTGACAAACCAAAAGGTACGGGCTTAGGATTACCAATTTGCAAACAAATTGTCGAACATCACGGAGGTAAAATATGGGTTGAAAGTACTTTAGGTACAGGTAGTAAATTTTCCTTTACCTTACCCATCATGATTGCTTGTGACTTGAAACCAAAAACTTTCGATGTCGATACTCTCGTCAAGCAGTTGCGAGAACATGTAGTCATGAAGTCTGCTAATTCTAAAACGACTAAAAAAACAATTTTAGTCGTCGATGATGATGCTAATATTCGTCAATTGCTCCGGCAGCAGCTAGAGTCTGAAGGATACAATATTCTTGAAGCTAAAGATGGCATAGAAGCGATCGCCTTTGTGAAAAAATCTGCTCCCGACCTTATTATTCTAGATGTTATGATGCCAGAAATGAGCGGTTTTGATGTAGCAGCCGTTCTCAAAAACGATCCCAAAACTATGAATATTCCCATTATTATTCTATCAATTGTAGAAGATAGAGAGCGGGGCTACCGCTTGGGAATTGAACGCTACTTAATGAAGCCAATTGAGACAGATACTTTATTGCATGAAATTGGCACACTGACGACTCAAGCTAATTCTAGTAAAAAAGTTTTAGTGGTTGATGAAGATGTATCTACTGTAAAAACTTTAGCTGAAGTTTTACAAGCTAAAGGTTACAGTGTAGTTGAAGCTATTGATGCTCAAGAATTGCGAGAAAAAGCAATGTCGGTTCAACCATACATGATTATTGCTAACGCTAACTTTTGGGAGCGCTCCGAAGTTATTAAAACTTTACGTTTTGAAAAAGGTTTAGAAAATGTTTTCTTTATCTTACTGGCAGACCGTAAGGATGACGATCGTTCTGAAGCATTAACTACACAGAATGAAATTTTACTTCCAGGAGCTTTTATCAAAAATGAAAAACTCGTATAAAGCTTTATCCAACGATATAGATTGTAGGTTAGTATAACTATGCCTTAGAGTAGTACGCGATCGCACCGAAAGTTTCAGTTTAAATTTTGCTAACCGAGATTTAGGTATATGGGTGAAGAGATGAATTTAAAAATTTTAATTGTTGATGACGAACCTCACGTCAGACTTTTAATGGAACAAACATTAGAAGAATTGGAGGATGAAGGAGTAGAACTACTATTTGCAGAAAACGGTGAGATAGCACTGAATACGATCGAGAACGAGCGACCTCAGCTCGTATTTTTAGACGTGATGATGCCAAAAATGAATGGTTTTGATGTATGCGATACAGTTAAGAATAAGTTAGGCATTTCCGATGTCTATATTATTATGTTGACAGCTAAAGGTCAGGAATTCGATCGACAAAAAAGTATAGAGGTTGGAGCAGACATGTATACTACCAAACCGTTCGATCCTGATGAGATTACGGAGAAAGCCAGAGAAGTTTTGGCTTTGTAAAAACCTGAGTATTGCATTCTGTTACCAAAAATCGGGCTGGTGAATAATTAAGCGCGATCGCTGCCATACACCGCAACTCATTGTAAATGACAGTCTAGTACGATTTTTGAAAGACAAGTCCGATCGAGTAGAGCCTTTTGCGGTAGTATGCTTCTAACTGCAAAAATTGTCCTGACAATGACCTCTACATCAGCCATCGATCTCAGCAATAGTTCTCTCCCAGAAGCTTCAAATACCTGGGCAACGCAATTACTTCAGCAATTACTGGATCGTCAATCTTTGTCCGGCGCACAAGCAGCGCAACTCATGCAGGAATGGCTCAACGAAAGCATTCCACCTGTCTTATCTGGAGCAATATTAGCAGCAATTCAGGCTAAAGGTGTATCAGCCGAAGAACTGGCTGGGATGGCTCAAGTTTTACAATCTGTGCGGGCGCACGGCACGGGCGCACAGCTGTGCGCCCCTACACCTTTAATCGATACCTGCGGTACTGGTGGAGATGGAGCTGCAACCTTTAATATATCTACTGCGGTTGCCTTTGTCGCAGCAGCGGCGGGAGTACCAGTAGCTAAACACGGCAATCGCTCTGCTTCTAGTCGAGTCGGTTCTGCGGATGTGTTGGAAGCACTAGGAGTTAATCTCAATGCTGCCGCAGAAAGAATACAAGTAGCTGTTGCAGAAGTAGGTATTACATTTTTATTTGCTCCTGGGTGGCATCCTGCGATGAAGGCGGTTGCGCCGTTACGCAAAACGTTGAAAGTACGGACGGTGTTTAATCTATTAGGACCGTTAGTCAACCCTTTGCGCCCAACAGGACAAGTCATTGGAGTTTGTGAATCAAACTTACCACTGACTATCGCTCATGCCTTGCAGCAGTTAGGGACAAAACAGGCAATTGTGCTGCACGGACGGGAAAGGTTGGATGAAGCAGGTTTAGGTGACGCTACAGATTTAGCAGTGTTATCTAACGGACAGGTAGAGTTAACAACTATACATCCGCAGGAACTAGGCTTAGCACCCGCACCAACAGCAGCATTAAGGGGTGGAGACGTACATGAAAATGCAGCAATTCTCACTGCTGTATTGCAAGGTAAGGGAACTCAAGCACAGCAAGATGTTGTTGCTTTAAATGCAGCGCTAGCACTGCAAGTAGGAGAAAAGATTCCTTTAGGTGAATATGCTGCTGGCATTAGCCTAGCTAGGGAAATTTTGTATAGTGGTGCTGCTTGGGCAAAGCTACAGCAACTCGTACAATTCCTCTAAATCAGTTATCAGTAGTAGTTGGTAGTTGGTAGTTGATGGGTGAGAGTTAACTGGTCACTGGTCACTGGTCACTGTTATTAGCGATCGCGCTACAGTAGTGAGTCAAAGATATCGTGTTGGTAGGCAGCGATGGTATCGCCTAAGTATTCCTTGGTTGTTCCAGTCTATAACGAAGAAAAAAATATCCTAGAACTCTATCGCCGCGTCAGTGCGGTTGGCGAACAATTGGATGGAGCCATAGAACTCATATTTGTTAATGATGGCAGCCGCGATCGCACTTTGCAAATCGTGCGCGACTTACATCAAAATGACCCTCGCGTATCCTACCTCAGTCTTGCCCGCAATTTCGGACATCAAATTGCGGTGACGGCTGGACTTAATTTTGCCAGGGGTGAAGTGGCAATTGTCATGGATGCAGACTTACAAGACCCGCCAGAATTGATTTTAGAGATGGTAGCCAAATGGCAAAATGGCTTTCAAGTTGTTTATGCCCAACGCACGCAGCGCCAAAAAGAAAGTTGGTTCAAACGCGGTACGGCATACATATTTTATCGCCTGCTCCAACACCTTGCTGATGTCGATATTCCCACCGACACTGGAGATTTCTGTTTGATCGATCGGCAAGTCTTAGATATCCTTAACGCCATGCCAGAACGCAATCGCTACATGCGCGGCTTACGGGCTTGGATTGGTTTTCGTCAAACATCCGTACAATTCGATCGCCCGCCTCGTTTTGCTGGTAAGGTTAATTACACTTTTGGTAAGTCTTTGGCTCTGGCTTTAAATGGGTTGGTGTCGTTCTCCAAAGTCCCCTTGCGCCTCTCTACTTATGTCGGTCTATTTGCTGCGGCGATCGCTGTTCTCATGGCTCTACTCGTATTGTACTGGCGATTGTTTGTCCCTCAGTCCCCTTTGACTGGGTTTACGATGATTTTGGTAGCTATTTTCTTCCTTGGTGCCGTTCAACTTGTTAGTATTGGCATCTTAGGCGAGTATGTCGGGCGGATTTACGAAGAAGTCAAAGGCAGACCAATTTACACCCTAGCCGAAGTCGGAGGATTTTCCAGTCATGCCGATTTTAAACAAAAATTAGGGAGTCGGGGGGAAGAGAGCTGAGGGAGCCCAGGGAGCTGAGGAAGCTGAGGGAGGAAGAAATTTAAAGTCTCCACACCCTTTCTTCACTGGTCACTGATAACTGGTCACTGGTCACTGTAATTTTCCTGCGGTGCGTAAAATTTGTCCTGCTAAAATCGCTGCACCAAAACCGTTATCTATATTGACAACTCCTATCCCTGCTGCACAAGAGTTGAGCATTGTCAAGAGGGGAGCTAAGCCGCTGAAACTCGCACCATAGCCAACGCTGGTAGGAACGGCAATGACAGGACAATCGGCTAATCCTGCAACGACGCTGGGTAAAGCCCCTTCCATTCCCGCTACGACAATTAATACGGATGCTTCAGCGATGACGTGGCGGTTATCTAGTAGGCGATGAATACCAGCAACACCCACATCCCACAACCGGAGAACGCGGAAACTAGACAGTTCGGCAGTTATAGCCGCTTCCTCGGCTACGGGTAAATCGGCAGTCCCTGCCGAGAGAATACCAATTTTACCAGGGTACTGCGGTTCGATCCGTACTGGTGCGATCGCCGCAATTTTTGCCATCGGATAGTAACGCAGTCCCTCTACCTTCTCTTCTAGCTGTTCTGCTACATCGGGTTCGATGCGCGTCGCCATCACTACTGAATTGCGCTGGCGCATTGCTGCCATAATTTGCACGATTTGGTCAGGAGTTTTGCCTTGACCCCAAATCGTTTCAGGAAACCCAGTTCTGAGCTGGCGATGATGGTCGATACGGGCAAATTCACCAACTGGTTCGTAGGTAAAATGTTTCAATTTGTCTAAGGCGACAGTTGGACTTACGTTACCAGCTGCTACAGATTCTAAGAGCGATCGCAAGGCTTCGGGTTGGGACATTTGAGGGGCGAGGAGTGAGGAGTAAGGAGCGAGGGGACAAGGAAGGAGTTTATTTTAACTTTTGACTTTTAACTTTTGACTTTTCCTAGACCCTATTCTGTCACTTTCAGTTCGTATTTGTTCCATAGAGTCCCAGCTTGAGAGCCGAGGGCGGTGTATTTTACTCCTTGGATGCGATCGCGAATTGCTGCTAGGGATAAGGGATTGACTAGGTAGATGAAAGGTAAGTATTCCTGAGTCAGACGTTGGGTTTCCTGGTAAATTTTTTTGCGTTTATTTTCGTCTAACTCTTGCGCCCCACGGATGTATAGCCTACCGATTTCGGCTTCCCAGTCTGCAACTTCTCTACCGATCAGCGGTTCTTGTCCTGGCTGAGGTTTGAAATTAAATGCGTGTAAACCACCATCGGGCAACCATACATTAGCACTATCGTGGGGTTCTAAGCTACCAGAAATCAAGCCTAATAAATAACATTCCCAATCGAGAGAGCTGTTGAGTTTATCTACCAAAATATTAAAGTTTATAGGATTGTAATCAACTTGAATCCCGATTTTGCTCAAATCTTGCCTAATTTGCGCCCCCATTGCTACGCGAGTTTTATTTTCAGTATTGGTAATTAAAGAAAAACGCACGCGATTTCCGTCTGCATCAAGTAACTGATTTCTAGAGTTATATTTAAATCCTGCATTCAATAGTAACTTTTTAGCTTTATCAGGATTATATTCATAGACTTTCAATCCTTGTTCTGGGGAGAGATAAAAAGGGTTTTGCGGTTCTATAGGTGAATTTTGAACTGTCCCTACGCCACGAAAAACATTGTTTAACATTCTCTCGCGATCGATTGAATGAGCAACAGCTTGACGAAAAGCTAGGTTGTTAAACCATCGCGATTTTATCGGATTGACAACAGGATTGCCGTTTTGCCTCTTTCCTTTATTTAGGTTGAATGAAATAAATGTTTGGCTAAATCTGGGACCTCCGTTATAAACGGTAAATCTTCCTCGTTCTTCTTCTTGCTTGAGTAGGGAAAAGTCTTCGGGAGTAACTTCAATTGTGTCTAGTCCTGCCGAACGAAATTGGAGAGTAGTTGTATCGGTAGATTCAATAATTTGCCAAACAACTCTTTCTACATAGGGCAACTGATTTCCTTGGCTATCTTTACGCCAATAATAAGGATTACGACGAAATACAACTCGTTGACCTGGTGTGAAACTTTCTATTTTATAAGCACCATTGACAATAATTTTTGCTGGGTCAGTATCAGTACCCCAAGTTGAGGTAAATAAAGGATTACCCTTAGTATCTTTAGATATAATCGATTTAGCTAAAGCGTGTTTGGGTAAAATTCCTACAGAATTAGTTGACGCTCCTGTAGTTGTACTGAGAAATGGGGCAAATGGAGTAGAAAAGGTAAATTCCACTTGGCGATCGCTCATTTTTTTAATTTGAGGAAATTCAGCTTTCTCGCCAATTTTTAAACTGTCTTTCCAGTCGGTAGGAATTTGCGGATTAAATATGATATCTTGATAAGTAAAGATAACATCATCTGCTGTTAAAGGTTCACCATCAGACCAGCGTAAGTTCTCGCGCAAGGTAAAAGTAATCCGTTTTTTATCTTCAGAAATTTGCCAGGATTCTGCTAACGCTGGCTCAACTTCTCCAGTCTCACCATTGAGTGTAGTCAGTCCTTCAGCAATAAATAAAAATACGTGAGGGTATTCTTGATTGAGAGCGTAGTTAAAAGTTTTAGGATCTCTTAAAGTACTCGTTACCCACTGCGATTGTGCTGCTGAGGTTTTAAATTCTGTAGGGTTGCAACCTGTAAGCAAGATTTGACAGGTAAAGCAGAGAATTAATATAAGAACAATAACTCGCGCTCGCATTGTATAATTAGATAATTATTTCTAGTCTTTCGCTTCTTTCAACTCATAAACATTCCAAAGCGTCCCGCCTAAAGCAGAGAATTTTGTTCCTTCAATGCGATCGCGAATTGCTGCTAAAGCTAAAGGATTGATTAAATGAATAAAAGGGAGGTACTCTTGTGCTAAACGCTGAGTTTCTCCATAAATTTCTTTACGCTTTGTTTCATCAAGTTCTCTTGCTCCCTCAATATAAAGCCGACCGATTTCTGCTTCCCAATCTGCAACTTCTCGTCCTTCAATCGGCGGTTGTCCTGGTTGTGGTTTCTGATTAAAAGGATGAAAACCACCGTCAGGCGACCATACATTTGCTGCGCTATATGGTTCAATACTACCAGTAATTAAACCAAAATAAGATTCCCATTCTAGAGTATTGGTAATTTTATCTACCATGACGGCAAAGTCAATTGGAGTAAAATCAACTTGAATCCCAATTTTGCTGAGATCGCGCTTGACTTGCGACCCGATCGCATCAACAGTTCTATTACCCGCTTGGCTAATCATGGTAAACCGTACTCGATTATCTTCAGCATCGAGTAGTTGACCTTTGTTATTATATTTAAACCCAGCTCCCCTGAGCAATTCTTTAGCTTTTTCAGGATTATAGTTATAAACTTTTAAGCCTTCTTCAGGAGAAAGATAGTAAGGGCTTTGAACAGAAATTGGCGAGTTTTGTAGTTCTCCTAAACCGCGATAGACATTATTTAGCATTGCTTCGCGATTTATACCATAAGCGACTGCTTGTCTAAATGCTACTGTATTAAACCAGCGTGATTTGATTGGATTGACTAAAGGTTTTCCCTGACGACGACCTTTATTTAAATTGAAACAAATAAAGTTTGTGCCAAAGTCTGGACCACCACTATAGATTTTAAAATTTCCTCGGTCTTCCTCTCGTTTCAGTAATTGAAAACTCGTAGGACCAATTTCTAGCATGTCTAATCCTAGCGAACGAAACTGGATTAAAGCTGTATCTGGTGATTCCACAATTTGCCAAATTAGCCGCTCAATATAAGGTAAAGCATTTCCTTGCGTGTCTTTTCGCCAGTAGTAGGGATTGCGGCGAAAGACTATTCGCTGGTTTACAGTGTAGCTTTCCAGTGTAAAAGGACCATTGACCACAATTTTTTGCAAATCTGTATCAGTTCCCCATGTGGACAAAAACTGGGGTCTACCATCTTTATTTTTAGTTTCTACCGATTGACGTAGGGCGTGTTCTGGTAAGATGACTATACCACCTGCAAATCGTAAAAAAGGTGCAAATGGCTCTGGAACGGTAAATTCGACTCGGCGGCTATCTAATTTACGAACTTTAGGTAAAGCTTTACTCTTGCCAATGCGCAGAATATCTCTAATATCTGTGGGAATTTGCTCGTTAAAGTAAATATCATTATAAGTAAAAACAATATCGTCAACTGTTAGCGGTTCTCCATCTGACCATTTTAAATTTGGTTTTAGAGTAAAAACGATTTTGAGATTGTCTTCAGAAATTTCCCAAGACTCAGCTAATGCTGGCTCTAGCTTTCCAGTTTCGCCATTTTCAGTAATTAATCCTTCATAAAGAAATCCAAAAACATTGGGTGACGATTGATTTAAGGCATAATTAAAAGTTTGCGGATCGCCTGGAACTCTCGCCACGATTTGCTGAACTTGAGTTGCGTTAGTTCTCATTTCAGTGGGATTACAGCCAGAAAGCGCGATCGCGACTAATAATATAAGTGTTATTAGAAAATTTCGACGGATCATAAATTGGGATTTGTATATGTAATTGTAGGGGCGCACATCTGTGCGCCCCTACATCTCTGAATTTATTGTTCTTTGACCTTCAACTCGTAAATATTCCAAAACGCACCACCTAAAGCAGAGAATTTTGTTCCCTCAATGCGATCGCGAATTGCAGCTAGCGATAAAGGATTATATAAGGTAATGTAGGGTAAATATTCTTGAGCAGTGCGTTGAAACTCATTATAGATTTCCTTCCGTTTGGCTTCGTCGAATTCCTGCGCTCCTTTAATAAATAGATCTTCAATCTTTTGTTCCCAATCTGCAATTTCTCGTCCTTGAATTGGCGCTTGTCCTACTTGGGGTAATTGGTTGAAATTGTGCAAGCCACCTGCTGTCAACCATACATTTGCGCCGTCATTCGGTTCAATTCCACCACCAATAAAACCACCAACATAACACTCCCATTCCAAAGAATTAGAAGTTTTATCTATTAAAGTCCCAAAATCGAGAAATTGGAGATCGACTTGCATTCCAATTTTGCCTAAGTCTCGTTGAATTTGAGCTACCGTTCTCCCACTATTACCTCTACCCCCAGCAGGAACCATGAGAGTAAATCGTACCCGATTATCTTGAGCATCAAATAATTGATTTTTATTGTTGTATTTGAATCCAAGTTTTTGCAGTAATTCTTTAGCTTTATCTGGATCGTAGTTGTAAACTTTTAGCCCTTTTTCAGGAGGAAGAAAATACGAACTCTGAGTGTCAATTGGTGAATTTTGTAGTTCTCCCAAACCCCGTAAGAAATTATTTATCATCGTTTGACGATCGAGTCCGTAAGCAACTGCTTGCCTAAATTCAACTGTATTAAACCAGCGTGATTTAATCGGATTAACTAATGGTTTACCGTTTCTGCTACCTTTATTTAGATTGAAAGTAATGAAGGACATACCGAAAGCAGGTCCACCATTGTAAATTTTAAAATTACCTCGTTCTTCTTCGCGCTTGAGCAGAGAAAAATTATCTGCTGAAGCTGAAGCTATATCTAATCCACCGGAACGAAACTGGACTAAAGTTGTTTCTGGATTTTCGACAATTCGCCAAATGTATTTTTCAATATAAGGCTGAGAATTGCCTTGTGCATCTTTACGCCAATAATTAGGGTTACGGCGATAAACTAAGCGTTGAGCAGGGACGTAGCTTTCAAGTGTAAAAGGACCGTTTGTAACAACTTTTGTTGGATCTGTATCCGTTCCCCAAGTGCTTAAAAAACGAGGATTTCCTTTAGCGTCTTTTGTTTTGACTGATTCTTGTAAAGCGTGTTTTGGTAGAATGGCGATCGCACTCGTAGGATCTCCCGTCGTCGTAGCTAAGAATGGTGAAAAAGGTTCGGGCATGATAAATTCGACGCGGCGATCGTCCAACTTGACAACTTTTGGATAAGCTTTTTGCTTACCAATTTGAATGTAATCTCTTAAATCTGTAGGAATGGCTTTGTTTAAAACAATATCGTTATAAGTAAATACGACATCATCTGCTGTCAGTGAATGACCGTCAGACCATTTTAAGCCTTCTCTTAAAGTGAAAACAATATTTAATTTATCTTCGGAAATTTGCCAAGATTCTGCTAATTCTGGTTCGAGTTCTTTAGTAATACCATTAACTGTTGTTAATCCTCTAAAGGTCATGTTAAAAATATTGGGAACTTGATGACCTAAAGCATAATTAAACGTATCGGGATCGGTAGTCACGCTTACTACTATTTGCGGTACGTCAGCCGCTTGGGTTCTCATCTCAGCCGGATTGCAGCCAGACAGCGCGATCGCCATGACTACAGCTAGTATACCTGCTAACCATTTACGCCAGGATTGGGAAAGAGTAATTGGGTATTTCATGAGATAACTTGAATCACAATCGCGCTACCAGTCACAAAAGTTTGCGAAATATTAAAATATCGATGTCTACATATATTGCTTCAAGCCTAACTATAATACCTATTTTCGCTAGAAGTACGAGCGCGGACGGGCAAGATGCTCATCCAAACCCCGTAACAATAAAATAACAGGAGCGATCGCCAATCTTACTTAAGCTGGCATTGCTCCTGTTACAGATAATTGAAAGGTTTACCAGTAACTACTATTTAGTTACCTTCTCGACTGCCTCTTTTGCTCCCTCTACTGCTTTATTAACGATATTCTCATCAGGGTGAGATTTTTTAAACTCTTTGAGATTGTCTTCGTACGTTTTGTCGATATCTTTGGACGCTTCGACTTGCTCTTCATAAGCTTGTTCGCGCTGCTCGACATCCACAGTTCCAACTTGGCTATTTTTATCCATTTGTTCTTGTTGGATTAGTTTTTGGTTGGGAGTTGCGGCATAACTAGGCTCAGAGACAAACAAACCAGAAACGAGCAATAGCGCGATCGCGGCTAGTAATAAAACCTTGCGTTGTAAATTTTGCTTAAAATTGGTAAAAATGGACTGCATACAATCACCCTCCTAAGATTTGAAGCTGAACGCAATCCTACGAAGAAAGGTGCGGTAAAGGCTTCTACCGCAGGATACAGTTATGGTAGGGAGCAGGGAGTAGGGGAAGAGAGCTGAGGAAGCTTATGATGCTCTCGGGAGCTGAGGGGGAGAAGAGAGCTGAGGGAGCAATTCACGCATTCACGCATTCACGCATTAATTCCGAATTCCGAATTCCGAATTCTTCCCACGCATCACTCATAAGGTAATTAGGCAAAAGCCGACGATCCTAAATCTGGAGGGATATCTTGCCAGCGTCCTTGTCCGACTGCTTGTATAGCTTGTGTGAGGGAAATATCGCCAGTATACAAGGCACGACCGACGATCGCACCCGTAACGCCAAGAGGTTCTAAAGCTAGGAGGCTGAGTAAGTCGGTGACAGAACTTACACCTCCAGAAGCGATGACGGGAATAGATAAACTTGTAGCTAACTCTCGTAGTGCATCCAAGTTGGGTCCAGCAAGAGTTCCATCGCGATGAATATCAGTGTAAATAATTGCTGCCGCACCCAGTTGTTGCATTCGCTGGGCTAAATCTGCGGCTAAGACTTCCGAAGTTTCCAACCAGCCGCGTGTAGCTACCTTACCATTACGCGCATCAATACCGACGACAATTCGCCCTGGAAATTCTTGACACAGACTAGCTACTAACTGGGGTTGTTCTACAGCTACAGTACCCAAAATAACTCGCTGTACGCCTAATTCTAAGAGTTGGGCAACGCTAGCGCGATCGCGCAATCCGCCACCAACTTGAATTGGTACTGACACTGCCTCTACAATAGCCGCGATCGCCTCCAGATTAACGGGTTTACCTGCTTTCGCGCCATCTAAATCGACGACATGCAGCCACGTAGCACCTTGGCTAGTCCACTGTTGCGCAACATCAGCCGGATTATCGTGAAAAACCTGGGAGCGATCGTAATCTCCCTGATACAGTCGCACGCAGCGACCTTCAAGTAAATCTATGGCGGGAAAAAGATTCATAAGTCAGTTATCAGTGATCGATTATCAGTGTAGAGACGTTACATGTAACGTCTCTACAAAATCATTTCCTCAAAGCTTGTCGAAAACCCAAAACAATCAGAATATTAGAGAGAGTTAAAAATACTTCAGCACTACCATGCAACCAGTCAACATTGGCAAGAGATTCGCCGTAATGGACTTGGGCATAAATTCCAGCAGGGATAGTGACGGCGACAAATACCAAAGTACCGTAGAAGCCGAATAATGCTAGACGCGGCAGTTTTTGAGAGCGAGTTATAAACCAGAGAAAGCCTAGATAGGGAAAAAGAGAGAGAGCGAAAAGGGTTTCTTTTGAAATCATTAGAGATAAGCAGAAGGCAGAAGGCAGAAGGCAAATGTATTGTACGTTTAATTATTATCCTTCTACTTAGAAGAAATCTTGCTGTGCGATCGCATTACTGGCGATCGCGTCGAACGCCATAGCAACCAACCAGCAGCTAATAACGTGAAATTTCCGATTAAAGTCATACTAGCTTGAAGCATTACCAACCATTCTAAGGATTTGGCATTGTCGAAGAAGTGCCAAGTACAGGCACACATGGCACTAATTAAAGCAGGTAGCATTGCCAGAGAAACCGCATACCAAGCGCGGTTGCCCACAACCTCGCCATAACTCCAAATTAACCAAATGGCGATCGCCCATTCGATGACACTAGAGACGTGAATAATCCAGGTAGGAATTGAGAGTGCGTGCATTTTGAGGGAGTAGGGAGTAGGGGAAAGAGAGCTGAGGGAGCTGAGGGAGCTGAGGGAGAAAAAACACCTGTCAATGTCACTCTCTACTGACAACTGATAACTGTTAACTGCCAACATACAGCCAATATATTATAAAGTTTTTATCAAGTTTGGATTAAGTCAAGATTGAGGGGTGACGGATGTGAGGCAGATAAGGGTGGTGTTGTGCGGGTATTACGGCAAAGGTAATGGCGGTGATGAGGCGTTGCTAGCAACACTGTTGCAAATGCTACCTAAACATGTCACACCTATTATTCTGTCTGGTAATCCAACGCAGACGCAGGAGCGCTATCAAGTAGAAGCTTGCGATCGCATGGCTTTTTCTCCTGTGTGGAAAACCTTGCAGCAGTCTGATGCTTTTATTTGGGGTGGGGGCAGTATTATGCAAGATTCTACTAGTGCCATCAGCCCGTTTTACTACGGGGGATTAATGACTATGGCGCAAAAGTTAGGGTTAAAAACTATGGCTTGGGCGCAGGGAATTGGTCCTTTAAAAAGTCCGCTAACCCGGTGGTTGACAAAACAGACATTTGCTGGATGTACGGGGGTGAGCGTCCGCGATCGCGGTTCGGCAAGTTTGCTGACCGATTGGCAGATTCCCCATCTGCAAGCACCCGATCCGGTATGGGCTTTGGAAGCCGGAAATACACCTGGGTTGTGGGATTTACCAGCGCCGAGAGTTGCCGTGACTTTGCGATCGCACCCACAATTAACTCCCAATCGCCTTGCTAATTTGACTCGCGCTTTAGTTGATTTTCAACGGGCAACAGATACCTGCATTTTATTAGTGCCATTTCAATTATCGCAAGACTTAGCGATCGCTCAAGCGATTCAGCCACAATTACCAGGGGCAAATCAAATCCTCTACCTCGAAGATCCGAAAAGTTTAAAAGGCGTATTTCGCGGCGTAGAAATGGCAATTGGAATGCGCTTTCATAGCTTAATTATGGCAGCTGCGGAAGGTTGCCGCTGTTTTGCCATCAGCTACGATCCAAAAGTCGATCGCCTGATGGCAGAACTATCTATACCTGGATGGGATGTCGCTCAAATTCCCGACGACCCCAATATTATCAGCCAAACTTGGATCGAGCATTATGCCAACGGCGACCCTTTAAGTCCAGACCAAATTCAGTCTTTAGTAGACAGAGCCTACATGCATCGTGAATTGCTGCGGGAGATTTTGCAATAATAGTCGATGGTCACTGCTCCCTGCTCCCTGCTCCCTACTCCCTGCTCCCTGCTCATGATTTCACAGCAACCGTAACTGTCCGTCAGTATTACTTGCATCGATTCCAGTTCCTGGGGTAGATTCTAACCAAGTTTCCGTATCGGCTGCTAGTAATTGTTGGGCAGCTACCATCATTTGAGCGGTAATATCTTTCAAGTCCTCGCGATTATCTAGATAAGTTTTTAAAGCATCAAGGGGATCGATACTGCTACTCGCGTCTAATTGCGGTAAACGCGGTCGTGCTAGCTGACTGATCAGCTCTGGTTGAATTGTATAACTGTGAGCAGAACTGAGAACTTGATGAAGTGCTGCATTATCAATTAAGTCGATTTGATCGGAGCGAAGTTTGTAAATTAGTCTGACGACTGCATCGGTAATATTCTTTTTTGCGATCGCTTTGATTAAAGCTGCTTGCGGATCGGCTGCATTGGCGACATCGACGTTAATGGTACAAAAAGGACGAACTGGTAGCGGGCAGAACTCCCATTTGGTACTACCCCGCTGTAGTTCTATCATCACGTAGCCTTTGTCTTCTTTTTCTTCGCTAAAATCGACTCGCTCGATACTACCAGGGTAAATAATTGGCGGTTCGTTAGATGGGTTGAGGTTTTGATGGCGGTGGACGTGTCCGAGAGCAACGTAGTCTAACTCGGGACGAGTTAGAAGAGACAGGGGAATAGTAAAACCTTTCCCTACAGCTAAGAAGCGCTCAGCACCATAGGAAGCATTATCGATCATCAAATGACCTAGAAGTACTGTCGGAATCTTGGGGTCGAGCCGACGAATTTCTCCTTCTAAGGCAGCACGCAAGCGATCGATCAATAACTGGTTGACATCGGCGAGGGATAAACCTTCTGTTTCTGGACGAGTCAGGAGAGTAGAACGAGTTAGCCAGGGAAGAGTGATGACTTGAACTGTACCATTGTTTGTTTGAATGTGATGGGTCATCAAGCGATCGCCCACCATAAACCCTGGTACGCCCAAAGTCCGATAAATGCACAAACTCGCCCCCCCTTGCCCTTGGGAATGCTGGTCGTGGTTGCCTACCAATAATACGGTAGGAACCCGCGCATCAACCAAGCGACGAAATTGACTGGCAAATTTTTCTTGAATATAAGGGGGTGGCGTGGCATCGGGAAAAGCATCCCCACCAAACAGCACCAAATCCACTGGTTCTTCTAACGCGCGATCGATACAGCGCGATAAAGTCTTGACAAAATCTTCCAAGCGTGTGTTCAATCCAGTTTCAGGATTGAGCCGACCGTGGGAAAAGCTACTTCCCATGTGGATGTCTGAAAGATGGAGGATTTTAATCATAGGAGTCAGGAATCAGGAGTCAGGAGTCAGGAGTCAGAAGTCAGGAGTCAGGAGTCAGGAGTCAGGAGTCAAGAGAGAAGAATAGTAAGCATCTAATAGCTTGCTAACTTCTTCAAGTAGAAGGCATAACTCTAAGCTATCGCCGTAGCCGAGGTCTTTTGCCAAAATCAGGTAATAGCGGCACTCCTCGACAGAGCCTTGGGCAATATTCATAAACCGTGCTTTATCAGTTTTGTTTTTCTTCTTAAATCCTTCTGCAATATTGGCAGGAATAGAAATTGCCGCTCTCCTCAATTGAGAAGTCAAGCCATACAATTCTGTTTTAGGAAAGTTTTCGCTGAAACGATATACTGCTAAAACAAACTGATGAGCTTTTTGCCAAACAATTAAGTCTTGGAAGACCCTTGCTGGTATTCTCTTCATTCTGACTCCTGACTCCTGACTTCTGGCTCCTTCAAATATGAATTCCGCATTCAGTCTTGTCAGAACCCCGCCAGCGTCCGGCGCGTTCGTCTTCGCCTTCGGCTACGGGTGTGGTAATCGGTTCGTCGCCGATACTGGGATAGCCTTGGTCGTGGAGCGGATTGTAAATGACGTTATGCTCGAAAACATAAGCCCAAGTTTCTTTGCGCGTCCAAGAAGCGATGGGATTAACTTTGAGGCGCTGTTGACTGTCGAGTTCAAAAACGGGCATATCAGAACGGGTACGCGCCTGATCGCGCCGCCGTCCGGTAATCCAAGCTACAGCGTTGAGTTCGGCTAGTCCTCGTTGCAGAGGTTCGATTTTGGTCAAGTGGTGAAATTGCTGAATGTCGCTATCCCATAGGGCTTCGCCATATTTGGCAGCAAAAGCAGCCCGAGTATCCACATCTGGAGTTTTATAAACTTGCAGATCCAAGTCGTACAAGTCTTTGACTTTGGAGACTAGCTCTAAAGTCTGGGGAAAGTGGTGTAAAGTGTCGAGAAACATAACTGGGGTGCGGTGCTTGAGTTCGCGGTAGAGAATATCGGTGATGACGATATCATCTACGTTGAAAGCGCTGGTTTGTACTAACCCTGTAGGAATGTTCTCGACACACCAGGCAAGAATTTTGCTAGGATGAGCTGTCTCATATTTGCGATTTAGCTCATCTAGATCGAAATTAGGTGTTTGGATAGAAGATGTTGAAACAGTCATCTGCGCAATGATGTGAATAGTTCTGCATATTCAACAATAACGGAAATCAGTTATCAGTTATCAGTGATTAGTGGTTGGTGACTAGTGGCTAGTGGAACTAGAATTGCTTCCCCAGCTCAAGAGCAGCTCTCTTTCTCGACTTACGACTTACGACTTACACTTAAGTTTATGCACTTAATTCTCTATAGCAAACCTGAATGTCATTTGTGTGAAGGCTTGCAGGAAAAGCTAGCACAAATTTTATCTACACACCAAGAGCTATCGCTGGAAGTCCGCGATATCACACTACAGGAAGATTGGTGGCAAGCATATCAATACGAAGTACCTGTTTTATTTCTGTGTAGCGACGACGGGCGATCGCTCCCTCTCCCTCGTCCCTCTCCTCGCGCTACAGTCAGTCAAATTCAGCAAATGCTTCAGAAATATGTAAATCATCATGAAGCAGAATAGGTGCAATTGAAAGCTGGGATTAAGCTAGCTAGTTAACAGTTATCAGTTATCAGTTATCAGTGACCATCAACTCCCAATTTCCAGTTACCAGTTACCAGTTACCAATTACCAATTACCAAATCATGAAGTTAGGCGAATTGTTAGCAAAAGTTGACAGTATCGAACAACTACCCCAGCACCCAGCTTTAGATCTGGAGGTGAAGGGTTTAACGACAAATTCTCATGCTTGCCAAGTTGGCGATCTCTTTATTGGAATGCCAGGAACGCGGGTGGATGGAGGAGAGTTTTGGCAAAGCGCGATCGCGAGTGGGGCGATCGCGGCTTTAGTGTCTTCTCAGGTAGCCTTGAAGAGAGCTGAGGGAGCCCAGGGAGCTGAGGGGGCTTGTATTATTGCCGCTAGGGATATGGTTCGAGCTTGCGCTGGGGTGGCGGCTGCTTTTTACGGCTATCCAGCCACGCAAATGAGGCTGGTGGGGGTGACGGGAACAAATGGTAAAACGACCACCACCCATTTAATCGAATTTTTCCTCCAACAAGCAAAGTTATCTACAGCTTTATTTGGAACTCTTTATTCTCGTTGGGCGGGTTTCGAGCAAACAGCAGCTCATACTACGCCATTTGCTGTAGAACTGCAACAGCAATTAGCTAACGCCGTGCAAGCGGGAACTCAAGTAGCGGTGATGGAAGTCAGTTCTCATGCTTTGGCACAAGGACGAGTTTTAGGGTGTCCGTTTGAAGTAGGGGTGTTTACCAATCTGACTCAAGATCACCTAGACTTCCACCGCGATATGGAAGACTATTTTGCGGCAAAAGCCTTGCTATTCAGTCCCGATTATCTCCAAGGACGAGCAATTATTAATACAGACGATCCCTACGGACAAAGATTAATTAAACAACTACCACCGGAACGGGTGTGGAGTTATAGCGTCCAAGCTGGAACAGCCGACTTCTGTTTGAGCGATTTGGGTTACGAACCAACGGGAGTGAGCGGTAAATTACACACACCCGCAGGAGAAGTAGAATTTCGATCGCCTCTGGTAGGGCAGTACAATCTAGCTAATTTACTCGCAGCAGTAGCAGCCGCTTTACACTTGGGCGTAGATTTACAACTCATCGCTAACGTATTGCCGCAGTTTGCTGGAGTCCCTGGGAGAATGGAGCGGGTGCAAGTGAGTCCCCATCAGGATATCAGCGCGATCGTCGATTACGCCCATACGCCAGATAGTTTAGAAAACTTGTTAAAAGCAGCTCGACCGTTTATTCCAGGTAAGATGATTTGCGTGTTTGGCTGTGGCGGCGATCGCGATCGCACCAAGCGCCCGAAAATGGGTAAAATCGCCGCCGATTTAGCAGATGTCGTTTACGTCACTTCCGACAATCCCCGCACCGAAGACCCTGAAAGAATTCTCCAAGATATTCTCGCTGGAATTCCCAACACAGTAGACCCATTTGTCATTGGCGATCGCGCTACAGCAATTCAAACGGCAATTCAACAAGCCCAATCCGGCGATGGCGTACTCATTGCTGGCAAAGGTCACGAAGACTACCAAATTTTAGGTACGGAAAAAATCCACTTTGACGATCGCGAACAGGCGAGAAATGCACTAAGAATTCGGAATTCAGAATTCGGAATTCGGACTTTGGAAGTGGGGTAAGCGGCTGGTGGCTAGTGGCTGGTGGCTGAAATTGCTCCCTTGTCCTCCTTGTCTCCCTTGTCTTCTTTGTCCCGCTTGTCCTCCCTCTAACCCATAATTCCTAGTAATGGAAATCTCCCTTTATCGACTGGCTCTGAGTATAGAACAACCACCATCGCCAATGTTGGTGAGTCCGGCAACCTTGCTTTCCTTGGTAGAATCGGTGATGGAATTACTGGTAGAAAAGCAAATCTCAGCAACACTATGGCTAAAGTTACCATCAGGGAAAGTCTGGTATGCTTCGATTCAGCGCTATCACGAGCAGGTGAGAGTCTCTGACAAAACCTATGTTTGCTACGGACAGGAAACTGCGATCGCTCAATTGTCTGGTTTCCCAATGGTTCCAGTCCAATTATTACCAAATAGCCATTTGCGGCGGGACTATTTTCTCATCGTCCATTCGCCTCAATTCTGCTGTATGGTGCTGGCACATCGATCGCGACTGAAACGCAAAAAGGGAAAAACTAAGGAAAACGATCGCCAAAAGAAATTTTTACCCTTGCTGAGCCTTTGTTCGTTTGAGGGACGAGTCTTACAGGAGGTACTCAAGGGAATCGGTCATGTCGTGGCTCAAAGCGTGCGTTGGAAGCTAGCGCAGCACAAACAGCCAGCGATCGCCCCAGAGGTGATGAAAAATTGGGAGACGCTGTTTGCTTGTCCGTCTGCACCCGATCCAGTACTATTAGAGCGATTATTTGCCAAACAAGTTCAGCAACAAGATGCAACTCGCCGGAGTACGTTTGATGAACTCACTGGCACTTTAAAACGGCAAAATCAAGCTTTAACAAATACCTTAACTCGTAAAGATGAATCGTTCGGTAGGATGTGCGAAGAACTCCGCACTCCGCTGACACATATGAAAACGGCGTTGAGTCTTTTAAACTCTCCTCACCTCAAACCACCGCAAAAACAGCGCTATTTGCAGATTTTGAGTAGCGAGTGCGATCGCCAAAATTCTTTAATTAACGGTTTATTAGAATTAGTTCAATTAGACAGAACGGCAGAACAAACAGTTTTACAACCATTGAAACTGAGTGAAATTATTCCAGGGGTAGTTAGTACCTACCAACCTCTAGCTCAAGAAAAAGGCATTATGCTTGCCTACACCGTTTCTCCCGATTTGCCTTCTATTTTCTGCTCTAACAATTGGTTACGGCAAATCGCTATTAATTTGTTACATAACAGCATTAAATTTACTCCTACAGGCGGGCAAGTGTGGGTTAAAGCTTGTACTCAAGGCGAATACGTGCAATTAGAATTTCGCGATACGGGAATTGGTATTTCACCTAACGAGATCCCCAAAATCTTCGATCGCTTTTATCGGGTGCGTTCTGTTTCCAGCGAAGATATAGGTGGTGCGGGACTTGGTTTAACAATCGTTCAACAACTTTTACTACGCTGTGGCGGTTCTATTTCGGTTAAAAGTAAAGTCGGTGAAGGTTCTATTTTCAATGTCTTGTTACCCATAGCTCCATCTAAGTAAAGTGTGGGTTGAAAATGGAAACGCTAAATGAGGCACAATACGAACAACGGCATTTAGAAAGCTGTCAAGATTACGAGTTGATTCTTAATACTAAAGGGTACGATTACATTGAGAAATATTGCGATCGCTACGTTAAAAAAAAGTGTCGCGAAATTCTGCTACCTTCTGGAAACAACCTTCAGATTCTCGATTTGACTTGGCTGCATGATTTAAGTACAGAAGTCGAACACAGTTGCGCTGAACCTCTAACAGCAAAATTTTATCTTGCCGGAAATCTCAGAACCATCACGCCTGGAATTAAAGATAAATATGTCAAAGACGATTATCTTGAAAAAACAGGTGAAAATTACTTATTCTACCTACCACAGATCGCTGAAATCGAGCAAGCTAAAGCCGGAACTACTGAGATATTAATTAGAATTACTTTTGACTTAAATTTCTTTAGGTCGTTTAATACAGACTCGGAATCTCTCCCAGAACCGTTACAACTTCTGCTAGAAACTGACACTCCGCCTCGGTTTCACCTTCCAGTGGGAAAAATTACCCCGCAAATGCACCTTGCCTTGCAGCAAATTCTCGATTGTCCTCATCAAGGCATGATGCAGCGGATGTATCTAGAAAGTAAGGTACTCGAACTGCTATCTTTGCAGTTAACTCAACTCGTCGAAAGCAATGGGAGACAAGCTAACAGTTTCAAACCAACTGACGTAGAACGAATTTACCAGGCAAGGGAAATCTTAATTCAAAATCACGTCAACCCACCTGCGCTGATGGATTTGGCTCAACAAGTTGGACTGAACCACATGAAGTTGGAACAAGGCTTTCGCAAGATTTTCGGCACAACAGCATTTGGTTATTTGCGCGACTACCGCTTGCAGCAAGCATATTTATTGTTGCGAGATGGCAAGCTGAATGTAGAAGCAGTAGTAAATAAAGTTGGGTATTCCCATTTAGGTCATTTTGCTAACGCCTTCCGGCGCAAGTTTGGCATAACTCCTGGTGCTTGTCGTGCTGGCAAAAAGATTGTTACTGAGTTGTAACTTTTCTGCTATGGATCGAAATTTATCTTCTATGGCATAGACTTGGGTTTCGGTAATTACGTAGACTACTCACTGGCTTATTTGCAAATCTTTTTTGATAGTGATTTGTGTCAAGATTGCTGTGAGGAGTATAGTAAGTGTTGCAACCTGGGCGATATGGGATTTTAGGCTTGAAAGCTTCTTGGCTGCTTGCTGTTTTGCTGTTAACTGAGCCAGCGATCGCTAAAACTGACATGGGAACTGAGGTGGGCTTAGCAGCAACGGTGTCTAACCAGATGCAAACTAATCTCAAGAAAGATGATAAAAGTTTTTATACAAGTGCTCAAGTCGCGGCTCAGCCACAGCCTGATGCGGCGGGTAAGTCAAATGCGGTGCAAGTAACGGGTATCAAGCTGAATCCAACGCCAAACGGCTTGGAAATGATTCTAGAAACCGCTGATGGAACCTCACCCCAGGTCTTGACCTATGGCTACAAACAGACTTGGGTAGCAAATATTATCAACGCCCAACTGCGTCTACCCGAAGGTAAGATTTTTCGTCAGAATAATCCAGTTGCAGGTATTACTTCTGTTACCGTTAGCCAACTTGCTACTAACAGTATTCGAGTCACGGTGACGGGGACATCGATCCCAACAGGACAGATAGTAACAAGGAATCGCACCTTGGTACTGAGTTTAGCTGCACCCACAACCCCTACAGCCCAAAAACCAGCGCCAGCAACACCGCCAGCGCCAAAACCGGATATTCAGCCAAAACCAGAGGCAACACCATCAGAACCAAAGAATATACAGCAGCCATCCCAGCCAGCACCAGGGGAAGAAACTGAAATTGTGGTGACGGGGGAACGAGAAGTAGAGGGATATAACGCACCAGATGCATCAACTGCTACCAAAACGGATACACCTTTACGGGACATTCCTCAGTCAATTCAAGTCATTCCTCGCCAGGTAATTGAAGACCAGCAAGTAACAGAAATTTCAGATGCTCTGCGGAATGTTTCAGGTGTGACTCCACGAGTAGATTATGGCTTTTCGTATACCTACAATATTCGAGGATTTAGCGATTCTAGAACCCTGAGAAATGGATTCCGTATTGAAGCGCCGACAATTGCCCCTAGTGGCATCGAGCGAGTGGAAGTTTTGAAGGGTCCAGCTTCAGTATTGTACGGTCAAGTAGAGCCAGGGGGAATTATAAATTTTGTTACCAAAAAGCCTCTCAGCGACCCCTATTATGCAGCTGAGTTTACCGCTGGAAGCTATGACTTTTACGAGCCATCTATTGACTTTTCTGGACCATTGACTGCTGATGGAAAACTATTATATCGCTTGAATGCCTCTTACCAAAACTTTGGGAGTTTTATTGATTTTGTTGATGGAGAAATTCTCTCGATCGCACCTGTAATTAGCTATAAAATTGGCGATGCAACTACTCTGACTTTAGAGTATGAATATTTATATTCCGATCGCACGTACAATGATGGGCTGCCAATAGATCCAGTTACATTTGAGCTGCCCATTAGTCGATATTTAGGAGAACCAGGCGATCGCATTGATGAGACTACCAATAATCTCATCCTCAGCTTTGACCATCGCTTTGACGACAATATTAGTCTTCGCACTGCTTTTGGAGCTTCTTTTTCGGAAGGGGAAGATGTAGCTTGTCGAGTGTCTGAGTACGATCCAGAAACTCAGGAAGTATCTCGATTTTGTGTAATAGATGGCTCTGAATATGACGATGTTTATTCTTGGCAAACCGATTTGGTGGCTAAATTCAACACTGGGTCAGTGCAGCATCAACTACTACTGGGGCTAGAGCTATCTCAACGCAACAATGGCTATGAAAACTTTGAGGCTAGTGGAGCTAACATTAATGTCTTTGACCCCGTGTATGGCGAACCAATTCCACCTTCAGATTACTCTTTTAAAGACGATTTTACGTCTAACGCTGTAGGGCTATATCTACAAGACCAAATCGCATTGTTGCCTAATTTAAAACTACTAATAGGAGGCAGATTTGATTTTACAAGTTTTGAATCTAGGGGTTACGAACAAACTGTAGGAGAAGAACGAATTGACAGGTCTAACGATTTTGAGGACGATGCGTTTTCCCCGCGAGTGGGATTAGTTTATCAACCGATTGAACCCATTTCTCTCTATGCCAGTTATAGCCGTTCCTTTGTCCCCAACAATACTATAACAGCCAGTGGAGAGTTAATCGAACCAACTCGCGGCACGCAATATGAAGCCGGAGTTAAAGCCGAATTAGGAAATCTCTCAGCAACTCTAGCAGCTTATGAAATTACGAAAACCAATATTCTGACACCCGATCCCGACAACCCAGATTTCTCAATTGGAGTCGGAGAAGTAAAAAGTCGCGGCATTGAATTCGATCTGGGAGGAGAAATTCTACCTGGATGGAATCTAGTTGCCTCTGCTTTTATCAATGATGCTTTTGTGACTGAAGATAACAATCTTCCTGTTGATGACGTACTCACAAATGCTCCAGCAGAAGGAGCTAGTTTATGGACGACTTATGAAATTCAACGTGGCAATTTACAAGGATTAGGTTTTGGTGTGGGAGTATTTTATGTAGGCGATCGCGAAGCCGAATTACCTAACGAACTCGTACTTCCCTCCTACGTGCGTGCCGATGCCAGTATTTTCTACAAGCGCGATAACTGGAGAGTGGGGCTGAATTTCAAGAATTTATTTGATACTAAATACTACGAATCATCTCAGAATACGGCTTTGATTTACCCAGGTGCGCCTTTTACAGTTTTGGGAACTGTGGCGGTAGAATTTTGACTCCCCTAACCCCTCGCTTTGCCAAGGAGAAGAGAACCGCAGGCGGAGTGAGGCTTTGTGTGCGATCGCAATCTGTCATTTTTGAAATTATCTATAGCTATATGCGTGCAAAACGACTGCGTAATCTTATATTTTCAATTCACCGTTATATCGGCTTAGTTGTCGGGTTAATCCTAATTCTGATTGGCATTACAGGCAGCTTGCTTGTCTTTCACTCAGATATTGACGATTGGATCGTGTCTCAACAATTTGGGGTAGTGATTCCCCAAGGACAACCAATATCAATCGATCGCACCGTGGAAATTGCTCAAGCGGCTCATCCGCAATGGAAAGCTGTAAGCGTTTCCATCCCAAAAAGCGATCGCCACCCCTTCCATGTTGTGATGGAAGAACCGAATGCAAATCCAGATATTTATCTCGATGGCGCTCATCAAGTGTTCGTCAATCCCTATACAGAAAAAGTGATGGGCGATCGCTTGGAAAGATTCAGCTACTATCGCTTTTTGCTCAACCTACACTATCGTTTGTTTGTCGAACAGCCTGGAGTAATTTTAACAGGAACTGTAGCTTTGTTTCTGCTAATTGCCGCAGTTACAGGCACTTTCTTGTGGTCTGGTTGGCGCAAACTTTCAACCGGATTTAAAATCAAATGGAAGGCGCATATTAAGCGACGAAACTTTGATTTACACAAAGTTGTTGGAATTACAACAGCGGTTTTTCTCTCATTAACTGCCATTACAGGCTTCGGTTGGAACTTTTCAGATTTTACCTATCCGGCGATTCGGACGGTGACATTTAGCCCAATTCCAAATGACGATCCCGTTACTTCTAAGCCAATATCGGGACAAGCACCTATAACCCTTACTCAAGCCGTCGAGCAAGCTAAAGCCGCATTACCAGGAATGCAGCTAAATTCTGTAGATTTGCCTGGGTCTGAAACAGGAGCGATTTCAATCTACGGCTTGTATGGCGAAAGCTGGTCAACTTATGGTGTAGCACACATCGATCGCTACAACGGAAAAGTTCTTCAAGTTGAAGATTCGCGACAGCCAAAATCGTTAGGCGATCGCATTATTAACTCATTTTTCGATCTGCACGTCGGTACATTTTGGGGTTTACCATCGCGCTTTCTCTACGTTTTAGTAGGATTTGCACCCTTAGTTCTATTCATCACTGGCGTTGTCATGTGGCAGCATCGCCGCGAGAATAAGAATAAAAGTAAGTC
>NZ_PYCI01000196.1:0-9656 GCF_003015105.1 Chroococcidiopsis sp. CCALA 051
CTCTCCCCCTCTTCCCCTCTGCTCGTGCGCTCGTGCGCTCCTCTGCTCCCTACTGATAACTGATAACTGTTTCATTGATTTGTTAATTTTATTTGCTTTTCGTAAATAAGTATTGCAGTATATGAAATAGGAGGAGAGATTTGAGCATTTTTTCACCACTTTGTCAATAATCTCTAGTGCAGACATGACGTACACAACCGAATCAGCTTTTTCTTTTGCTTCCAATCGCCTTAAGTCTGATTTTCAGCTAGCTGATGCCGTGCCTGCTACCATTTCTTTGGTGAAGCGCCTCAGCACCGACGACCAATTCGCACTGCTATGGTACGCTTACACGGAAATGGGTCGTTCTATCACGCCTGCGGCTCCTGGTGCGGCTCGATTGCAACTTGCAGAAGGTTTGCTCAATTCTTTGAAACAAATGTCTCACGCTCAGCAGTTAGAGGCAATGCGCGACTTGGTAGAGCGAAAAAACACTCCAATTAGCCGCAGCTACGGTATTTTAAGCAATAACACTAAATTAGCTTTTTGGTATGAGTTATCAGAGCTAATGGTTCAAGGTTTTGTCGTTCCTATGCCTACAGGATACCAGCCTTCTCGCGATGTGAATGAAACACTGGCAACGATTAAACAGCTCGATTTCGGTCAACAAATTACCGTTTTGCGGAAACTTGTCGCTGATATGGGTGTCGATCCTTTAGCAGATTAGTTGTTCGTTATTTGTCATTGGTCGTTTGTCATTCGGATAGTACCCACAAATAACTGATAACGAATGACAATTCCTAGAATCCTTCTATAGGGGCAGGTTTTGACCTGCTCTTATATGCGATCGTGAGCGTTAAGAGCAAGCTGTTTTTGTCGAGAAGGATTAATGAATCGCATGGAAGCATCAACGCGATCGCCGCAGGATACGGTACAACAAATAGCAGGAATTACAGAATCTACCATTATTCGTTACTTTGACACATTAAACACAGAAAATTATCAAGCCTGTGCAAATTTATTCGCTACAGATGGAGTGATGTATCCTCCTTTTGAAGAAGGAATTGTGGGACGAGAGGCGATCGCTTCCTTCTTGCAACGGGAAGCCCAGGGGATGAAGTTGGAGCCAGAGCGAGGAATTTCCCAAAGTGTGGAAGGCGATTTGGAAGTGCAAGTCGTGGGGAAGGTGCAAACCCCTCTGTTTGGCGTGAACGTTTCTTGGTTCTTTTTACTCAATTCTCAGCAAGAAATTGCTGCCACCAAAATCAAACTCTTAGCCTCACCGCAGGAGTTGTTGAGTTTGAAGCGATAGAAAGTTGTATATCTTAGGTACTTGAAGCCAACACTTGCTGAAAAGATTTTGCTAGGAGTTGCCGACCCATTTCGATATCTTTAGGACTGCATTGCCAGTCTGGATATGCAGTCATTAGCAGACTTTCTAAAGTTTCATAATCGAATAAGTGCCATACAGCAGCACCATTCACCTTTGCGGAGATGGCATAACAGTTAGAGCTGATGCAGTAAACAGTACAAGTACTGGCTGCCCGCGCTACAGTCATTTGTTCCCCTGCTTGCAAGGCTCTAAATTGACGAATTGCTTGCTTGAACTCGTCAAAAGAGGAGACTGTTAGCCCTGGAATTGCTACGATCGCGCTGCGATCGCCATTAACAGCAATCCAGTAGTGATGGCTAGGATCGATTGCTTCCAACCAGGGTAGTTCATCATCAAGACGGTAGCGCGGAGACAAAGCAAATAACTGTGTCATGGGTATATCTGGGTTCTGAATCTTACGCCCAATTTCAAGCGATCGCATAGCTTGCCATTAGAGCAAAAACTCAAACTTAGCGCTTAGCTCGTTTGACTGTGCTATGCAACCCTTTACCCCACTATTAGACATTCACTACCGATTGATAAACCTAACTTAACAAAATTTATAGTAATACTTGCTATAAGTCGAACTTTTTTAAATATTTCTCTGTAGAGACGCGATATATCGCGCCTCTACAAAAACCTAGCCAACTAGCCCAGATCTCAGGGCGCGGACTGCGGCTTGGGTGCGGTCATCGGCGCAGAGTTTGTTCAGGATGTTGCGGACGTGGGTTTTTACCGTACCAACGGTAATGTATAGTTTTTCCGCAATTACAGCATTACTACAACCTTCTACAATTAGTTGCAATACCTCTAATTCTCTTTCGGTGAGGGGGTAAGCAGCTAACATTTGGTCGTAGTCTTCATCAGCTGCATGGATAGCAACAGTTTTGTTATCTTTGTCTTCTTTACTAACTTCGGCGACTACAGCAGCAGGAACTTCAGCAGGTGCGGGTTTGACTTGCTGTAAAACAATGCGGGCGATCGCGGGGTCGATCCAAGCATTACCGCTGTGGGTGACGCGCAATGCTTCTAGTAAGTTATCGAAACTAATATCCTTCATGCAATAAGAATCAGCCCCCGCCGCAAAAGCAGCTAACACTGCTTCTCGATTGTCTCGCAAAGTCAAAATCAAAACTTTGGTAGTGAATCCTTCTCCCTCGCTTGCGGCTGCCTTAATCTCCCTAGTTAGTTCAATGCCATCTTTATCAGGTAAACCGATATCCACGATCGCAATATCGGGATGGACTGTCTGCAATAACTGCAAACCCTCGCTAGCGTTGGCAGCTTCGCCTACCACTTCAAGTTCTTGCCGCTGTTGTAGTGCTGTTCTGATCCCGACGCGAGTGAGGTCGTGGTCTTCAATTAAAGCAACGCGAATTTTACTCATGTTTTTTACATTGTTCATTTGTCATTGGTCATTTGTCATTGGTCTGGTACTAAATGACAGATGATGCTTTGGCTGCATGTCCTACAACTGAAAGTCAAGTGGGATTCAAAGCGAGGTAGACGCAGCCCTTACTCACTGCTCTAGCCATTCCATAAACTCTTGTAGGAGTGCTATATCAAGTAAGTTTTTAACTCTAGCTTTGTTCAACAATTCAATCTTAGTACTTTTATTTACATTGCCATCCTCATCAGCTTTCATGCTCCATCATTGCCTAGACAATCTTTTGCTATCCTGCAAAAACCTCTACTTATGGCTTTAATACTTTTACCCAGGTTTTTTCATCCCCCTCAAGAGAGAATTTTTGACTCTTCTCTTATTTTAAATTTTTTTAAATTTAAGGTATTTTAGCTTAAACTTATAATAAAACTTAATTCAACAATAGTTGTAAATTTTTTGGCATAAAGAAAGAAAATTTTTATTACAAACCACCGAAAAGACTTATGCAAAAAGAGTTTTTGGAAATTCTAATATTTAGATTTTCCCCTTCTATACCACTCTAGTAAGTTAATATTTTAACTGCGATACTGGTTGAATAAATTTCATGAATCGAACAGTGTCATAAAATTTTCTCTAGCATAAAAATAAAGTTGCTAATACAGTCAAAAACTAAATGAGCCAAATAGAAACAGTTCCTGGAGAACTTTGGCAGACCATCCATCCTGAAGATCGCGATCGCTATTACCAGCAACGGCAGCAAGCGATCGCTTGCCAGCAGGCTTACACTGTCTCCTACAGAGTTTTGGCAGCAGATGGAAACTATTATTGGTGGCAAGAACAAGTTATCCCAGAAGCGAGTGACGTACCGGATCGGCAAGTCACTTGTATCGATCGAACCGAAGTAAACTCGACCGAACCGGAATCGGCAAAGACACCAATAAAAACAGCACAACTAGAAGCCGTACAACAGAGATTTCAGGATTTAGTCAACGGGCTGGAAGACACAATCGTTTGGGAATACGATGCAGCAACGGCGCGATTTACCTTCGTCAGTCAAAGTGCAGTAGGAATTTTAGGATACCCGGTGGAGCAGTGGCTAGAACAGCCGAACTTTTGGCAGAATCTCGTTCACCCTGAAGATCGGGCAAATGTAGTATATTTTTACCACCAGGAAAAGCGAGAGCGCGATTGTAGTTTGGAATACCGATGCATAGCCGCAGATGGACGTGTGGTGTGGTTGCGCGATCGCCTGCACTTTGCCCGCGATCGCGAGGGAAAATCTAAACTGCGGGGATTGATGTTGGATATCACCGCAGCCAAGCAAACAGAAGCAGAATTACGGGAAAGCGAAGCTCGATTTCGCACGATGGCAGACGGCGCACTCGTGATGATCTGGATGGCTGGGACTGACAGTTTGTGGGAGTTTGCCAATCAGTCTTGGTTAAATTTTACCGGACGCAGCTTAAAACAGGAATTGGGAGAAGGTTGGACGGAAGCAGTACACCCGCAAGATGTCTCTCGTTGCGTGGAAACTTATTTATCAGCTTTTCACAGTCGGCAAGAGTTCGCGCAAGAATTTCGCCTGCGACGGGCGGATGGTAAGTACCGTTGGATCTTTGAAAAAGGCAGTCCTCGGTTTACCCCCGACGGAAGTTTTGCCGGATATATTGGCTGCTGTTTGGATATTAGCGATCGCAAAGTTTCGGAAGACGCACTCAAAACGCGGGCAGAGGAATTAACTTATCTCACAACCGTGCTAGCGCAAACTAACGTGACGTTAGAAAAGCGCAATCAAGAATTAGATCAGTTTGCTTATGTTGCTTCTCACGATCTCAAAGCACCATTGAGAGCGATCGCTAATTTATCAGGATGGATTGAAGAAGATCTATCAGACAAACTGACAGCAGACACGCGCCACCAAATGAACTTACTACGGGGGCGCGTCCATCGCATGGAAGCCTTAATTAACGGATTGCTGCAATATTCCCGCGTCGGACGAATGGACGCGCCAAAATTTGAAGTTTCTGTAGGAGATTTGTTAGCAGAGGTCGTTGACTCCCTCTCTCCACCTGAAACGTTCTCAATTGAGATTGCACCCATGCCGACAATCGTGACTGAAAAATTACCTTTACAACAAGTTTTCACTAACTTAATTAGCAACGCCATTAAATACCACCCCAGGCAGGATGGCAGAGTCAGTATTTCCGTGCAAGAGTATGCCTCAAATTATGAATTTGTCGTAGCCGATGATGGGGACGGAATTGCGCCCGAGTACCACGACAAGGTATTTGGTATTTTCCAGACCCTGTCGCCCCGTGACACAATCGAAAGCACGGGAATCGGCTTAGCGATCGTCAAAAAAATTGTCGAACAACAAGGAGGTACTATTCGGCTAAAATCACAGCCAGGACAAGGAGCAGCTTTTTATTTTACTTGGAAGAAGTGAGCAGTTATCAGTGACTAGTGGCTGGTGGCTAGTGACTAGAGAAAAGTCCAGCCACTAGCCACCAGCCACTAACTACTCAATACTCCCTGTTCCCTCAAAAATACTACAAACGATTGAGGTGTATATGCTCCAATTTTAGTCAAGATGGAATATATAAAACTTCATAATGAAAGACAAAATGATTCATATTCTACTTGTCGAGGATGACGAAGTGGATGTCATGAACGTAAAAAGAGCGTTTAAGAAAAATAACATTACCAATTCACTCTACACAGCTAGTGATGGGATAGAAGCATTGTCAATCTTGCGAGGAAGTGAAGGCGAACCATCGCCAATCCCGCAAGAGCGGCGATTGATTTTATTAGATTTAAACATGCCCAGAATGAATGGAATTGAATTTTTACGAGAATTGCGAGGTGATGACAATCTCAAGCAGATCCCTGTCGTTATGTTGACGACATCTAACGAAGACAGAGATAAAGTTGAGGCTTACAACCTGAATGTTGCTGGATATATTCTCAAACCAGTCACGTTTGATAACTTTGTCCAAGTCATGGCAACGCTGAATAATTATTGGACCTTAAGTGAAATGCCTTAAATGAGTGGTGCGTGGTGCGTGGTGCGTGAAAACTACCACTCCCGGCTCCAGACTCTCGATTCCTGATTTTTATGGAAGAACCAGTCAAAATTCTAGTTGTAGATGATGATGAAGTCGATCGCATGGCAGTGAGGCGAACGCTAGTTACTGCTGGGGTGAAGATGGATTTGTCAGAAGCAAATGGCTGTGCTGAAGCGATCGCCCAGTTGCAACAGCAGCAGTTTGACTGCGTATTTTTAGATTATCGCTTGCCTGATGGCGATGGCTTGAGTTTAGTACAACAAATTCGCTCTTTGGGCTTTACCGTTCCTTTGGTGGTATTGACAGGGCAAGGAGACGAGCAAATCGCCGTCCAGCTAATGAAAGCGGGGGCATATGACTATTTGTCGAAATCTAAACTGTCGGTAGAGGGACTAAGCCAGACTCTCCGCAATGCCATTCGCTTGCATAAAGCAGAATTGGCAGCTCAAGAGGCAAACAATCTTTTAAGAGAAAGCGAGGAACGCTATCGATTAGTACTAGAAGCTGCTAATGATGGGGTGTGGGATTGGTACTGTACCACCGATGAAGTTTATTGTAACGATCGGTTATTAGAAATTATTGGGGTCGAGCGGGCAGAATTTACTCACACCCCCACAGCACTATTAGATTTAATTCATCCAGAAGATTTACCCGAGATCAAAACTGTAGTTAGAAATCACCTGCTACACGGAGAAAAATGCGAAGCTGAGTTTCGGATTCTGCATTCCTCTGGGGAATATCGTCATTGCGTGGCTAGGGGAAAAGCTCAAAGAGATGCTCGCGGCTATCCGTACCGAATGTCGGGAATTGTGAGCGACATCACGGAGAGTAGAAGGCTGGATGCTGCGCTTAAAGCTAGCGAATCTCGGTTCCAGCGCTTGGCGGAAACAAATATCGTAGGTGTGATATTAACAAAGTTGAGTGGAGAAATTCTTGAGGCAAATCAAGCTTTTCTACAAATGGTGGGTTACACTGAGCAGGACTTAAAAGCGGGAAAGTTGCACTGGCAAAAAATGACCCCACCAGAATATGCCGAGCAGAATCGACTTGTCATCGAACAACTGCGCACGGCTGGTAGTTTTAATTATTATGAAAAAGAGTATATCCGTAAAGACGGAACGCGAGTGCCAATACTATTAGGTGCGGCAGTTGTAGAGCAGTCACCCGACACGGCAATTTGTTTTACTGTCGATTTGAGCGATCGCAAGCGTTCGGAAGCCGAAATTATTAGCCTCAACCGAGATTTGGCGCGACGAGTCAATGAGTTGGAAACGCTGCTCGACGTGATTCCCCTGGGAATTGCGATCGCCCAAGATCCGAAATGCCAGTATATTCGCGTCAACTCAGCAATGGCAAAGCTAATGGGGCTATCATCAACTGCTAATGCTTCTAAAAGCGCGCCATTAGAAGAACGACCGACATACAAAGTCTTCCGTCAAAGTCAAGAAATTCCTGCTTCCGAGTTACCCATGCAACAAGCAGCAAGCAGCGGTAAACCAGTGCTGGATGTGGAGTTAGACTTAGTAACCAAAGAAGGTACGCCCCCAGTCAAATTACTTGGCAACGCCGCACCTTTGTTTGACGAGCAAGGTCAATGCCGAGGCAGTATCGGAGCGTTTGTTGATATTACAGAGCGCAAACGGATTGAAGATCAAGAACGATTCCTAGTTGAAGCTAGCAACATTCTGGCTGCTTCTCTGGACTATCAAACTATTTTGAATAACCTAGCTCAATCGATCGTACCGCAGCTAGCAGATTGGTGTAGCATTCACATTCTCGAAGCAGACGGCTCGATCCGGCAGGTGAGCGTGGCTCATTCCGCATTATCTCAGGTACGGTGGCTAGAAGCCTTAGCTTGCCACTATCCTGTTAGTTCAAATAGTACGTTGGGCGTATCCCAGGTGATCCATACTGGGGAGTCAGTTTTATACCCAGAGATTGACGATCGCTTACTTCAAAATCTCGCCCGCGATCGCGACCATTTGCAGAGTTTGCGCCAAATTCAGATGAAATCGGCGCTGTGCGTCCCAATTCAAGCGCGCGGTAGGACGCTTGGAGCAATTAGTTTTGTGGCAGCTGAGTCACAGCGAGTCTATACTAATGCCGACTTAATATTTGCCGAGGATCTCGGTCGTCGGGCTGGGTTAGCAGTAGATAACGGGCGGCTTTACCAAGAGGCGAATGAAATTGGCGAAAATCTGCGTCAGGCGATCGTAATTTTAGGCGAACAGCAGCAACAACTGCGCGTCTTGCAGCGGATTGGCAACCTGCTCAACCAACGCCTAACCGACGTATCCGAGCTACTACACGTTATCGTCGGAGCTGTCTGTGATGGAATCCCCGATGCAGATTTTGCCGCGATCGCCACTTACAATTCTGCGACTGACGAATTAGAAACTTCTGCCACAGCAGGTATTGGCAAGGAAAGATTGCTCTTAACCGAAATTCTCGATCCCGACTTGGGAGTCTTGAGGCAGGTATTTGAGACTGGGGAAGCGCGGCTGATTAGAGGGCGAAGGGCGCAGGGCGCAGGGAGTAGGGAAGAGGGACAAGGGGGACAAGGGAGTAGGGCGAAGGGCGCAGGGAGTAGGGAAGAGGGACAAGGGAGACAAGGGGGACAAGGAGGACAAGGGGGAAGAGGAGAATTTAATTCCGAATTCCGAATTCCGAATTCCGAATTCTCTTTGGCTCCTAGTTCCTTGTATGCAGTGCCGATCGCTTCGGTGAATGGAGAGCGTTTGGGTGTATTGGTGGTGGGAAATTGGCAAAATCTTGATGCTTTCGATCCTGAAGACCAAAATTTAATGGCAGCGGTAGGAGAACAGGCGGCGATCGCGATCGGAAATGCCCGTTTAATCCAGGCTTTAGAGGAACGGGAAGAACGCCTAGCTGCTCAAAATTTGACTTTAGCCCAGCAAAATCGAGAATTAGAGTTAACTCGACAACGGATCGAGCAGCAAAATCTCCAGTTGATCGAAGCAGCACGGCTGAAATCTCAGTTTCTCGCCACCATGTCTCATGAACTACGCACGCCCTTGAATGCCGTGATTGGTTTTGCGCAAGTTTTGTTACGTCAGCGTTCTGCGGCTTTGTCTGCAACTCAATCTGGCATGATCGATCGCATTTTGAGTAATGGCAAACATCTCCTTGCTTTAATTAACGATATTCTCGATCTATCTAAAATTGAATCAGGTCGGCTAGAACTGCAATTAGAATTGATTAGCTTAGATCGTCTGGTCTCATCAACTATTGATGAACTTAGACCTCTAGCGGAGCAGAAGCAGTTACCTATACATGTCGATTTGCAAACAGAAAATGTGACAATTGTTAATGATAGTAACCGCCTGCGTCAAGTATTAGTCAACTTACTTTCTAATGCAATTAAATTTACTGAATCTGGTTGTATAGAAATCAAAACTTGCGAACTTTCAAATACACAGTTTATGCTGAGTGTCAAGGATACTGGGATTGGCATTGCTGCATCGGAACTAGAGCATATTTTTGAGGAATTCCGTCAAGTCGATCAAACGATAACCCGTAAACATGGTGGAACTGGCTTAGGTTTAGCAATTACCAAATCGCTAGTCCACATGATGCAAGGCAAAATTTCAGTTGAAAGTCAATTAGGTAAAGGTTCGACATTTAACGTTGAGTTACCGAAGACAGTGACTGGTGAGTAGGAAGCAGGGGACAAAATTCAAAATTCAAAATTCAAAATTCAAAATTGATTCACGCACCACGCACCACTTATTCCAGACTCCCGACTCCCGACTCTCTAAAGAATGAAGCTATTAGTTCAATATTCTGTTAGCGTGAACTTAGTTCGATCGCTCCCTTGTCCCCCTTGTCCCCCTTG
>NZ_PYCI01000037.1:0-49968 GCF_003015105.1 Chroococcidiopsis sp. CCALA 051
ATATGGATGTGATTATGTCCCTGTGCGATCGCGTTTGGGTGATGGCAGAGGGGCGTAACTTAGCCCACGGTAGCCCAGAGGAAATGCAACAACATCCTCAAGTGCTAGAGGCATATTTAGGAAAATAATTCAACCCTGTTGTCAAAGATGTGTATCGCTTCAAACAATCTCTATCTTAGGGAGTATTCCCATGAAACGTTGAGATTTGTTAATGGTATCTGAGGTGGAAGGTTAATTTGAGCCACATTTGAGTCTCTGGCGCTCTAGCTGCAACTCGTAGCTTTTAGCGCCAGTTAACTTTTCTTATCAAGTTAAGAGTTGGTGTTTTTCGACACAAAAAAACGATCGAACAACGACATACAGTATGCACCCAGTAGTCACTAAATTTAGGTGCAAAAGGCAGCTTTCATGTCGTTAGAGTAACAAGCCTGACTGACGCTTGCTGGTAACTTCCTCAATATTGATAAGCAAAGATAACTTGGTGGAGACAGCCAAAGAATGAGCAGCGATACAGATCGATTAGAACTACAACAACCACCTACGCCACAGTATACGGGTTGGCAAGCCGCGATCGCTCGTTTTTTTCAATTTGACCTGTATAGAACTAACTTTCGGATCGAGACTCTGGCAGGATTGACAACTTTTATGACGATGGCATACATCCTCGTCGTCAATCCCTTAATTTTGTCGGATGCGATTTTTCTACAGCAGCCAAAAGATTTATTCGCCGAACAAGTCTTTGCTACCGCAGTCTCAGCCGCAATTGGAACGCTGGTAATGGCATTTGTTGCCAACTATCCCTTTGCCCTCGCCCCTGGCATGGGATTAAACGCCTTTTTTGCTTATTCTGTCGTTTTAACCCTAAAAATCGATTGGCGTTTGGCACTAGCGGCTGTATTTGCCGAAGGATTGATTTTTATTGCCCTCACCCTTACCAACGTTCGCAGTCAAATTGTCAATGCCATTCCCCTGTCGCTGAAAACAGCAACATCAGTAGGGATCGGTTTATTTATTGCCTATATTGGGATATCTGGCGATCCGAAAACTGGAGGTGCTGGGCTAATTATCGCTAGCGAAGTGACAAAAACAACCCTGGGTAGCTTCAGAGAACCTAATACTCTACTAGCTGTTGCCGGAATTATTATTACTACAGCTTTTTTAGTACGCCGCGTTAAGGGGGCATTACTCTGGGGGGTACTCGCCACCGCCTTACTCGGTTGGATTGTAGGTGTTACACCCCCGCCCAAAGGAATTTTTCAGGTTCCTACCCTACCGACAGATCTGATCGGACAAGGCATTTTCGGTTTATCGCGATTGACTGCTAACAACTTCCTCGACTTTATCGCCATACTTTTAGTATTCTTATTCGTCGATATTTTTGACACCGTTGGTACTCTGTCTGGAGTCGGCATGAAGGCAGGGTACATTAAAGAGGATGGAAAACTACCGCGAGTCAATCAAGCACTGTTTGCCGATGCAGTAGGAACAACTGCTGGGGCGCTGATCGGTACGTCTACAGTCACTACATATGCAGAATCAGCCGCAGGCGTATCGGAAGGGGGGCGCACGGGCTTCACAGCTGCGATCGTAGGCGTATTATTTATCCTGGCGATCTTCTTAGTTCCTTTATTCGAGGCAATTCCCGCCTACGCTACTACACCAGCCCTAGTCATTACAGGCGTGTTAATGATGACAGGTGTATCAGATATTCGTTGGGGTGATGTAGCTGAAGCTGTTCCGGCATTTTTGACGATTTTGTTTATGCCTCTTGCTTACTCAATTGCTACTGGGTTGTCAGTTGGTTTTATCACCTATCCAATTGCCAAAGCACTGCAAGGCAAAGCCCACGAAGTTACGATCGCAACTTGGATTTTAGCCGCAGTTTTCATAATTCGATTTGTCTTTATGACATTGCGCTTCGGTACATCTGAATAAATTTCATATTTATATGTAGAGACGTTACATGTAACGTCTCTACACGCAACTACTAACTCTCTAAAGATGAATTCATTCTTTTGCCAGATTCCTAAAGCTGAGTTACACATACATATTGAAGGTTCCCTCGAACCAGAAATGATGTTTGCATTAGCCGCTCGCAACAATATTCAACTACCCTACAAATCGGTAGAAGAAATTCGTGCTGCTTACAACTTTCAAAACCTACAATCATTTCTCGATCTCTATTATGCAGGAATGAGCGTGTTGCAGACAGAACAAGATTTTTACGATCTAACTTGGGCATACATGCAAAAAGCATCTGCTCAAAATGTGCGCCACGCTGAAATATTTTTCGATCCTCAAGGTCATACTTCTAGAGGGGTTTCGTTTGAAACAGTTCATCGAGGAATTTATCGTGCCTTACAGGAAGCACAACAACTCGGCATTTCTTCTTATTTGATTCTCTGTTTTCTGCGGCATTTAAGCGCTGAATCAGCAATGGAAGCTTTAGAGCAAGCTTTACCTTATAAAGATACAATTCCAGCAGTAGGTTTGGATTCTTCAGAAGTAGGAAATCCACCTTCAAAATTCCAAAAGGTCTTTGATAAAGCCCGAGAAGAAGGATTTCTTACCGTTGCTCATGCAGGCGAGGAAGGACCACCAGAATATATTTGGGAAGCCATAAATCTTTTAGGCGTATCGCGTATCGATCACGGTGTACGCTGCATCGATGACCCAAAGTTATTAGAATATTTAATTGAAAAACAAATTCCTCTGACTGTTTGTCCGCTATCTAATATCAAACTTTGTGTTTTCGATTCGATGGCAAAGCACAACATTAAACAATTATTAGACATGGGATTGTGCGTGACAGTAAATTCTGACGATCCGTCTTATTTTGGCGGTTACGTGGCTGAGAATTTACAAGAAATAGAATCGGCTTTAAGTTTGAGCCAACAAGATATTTACAAATTAGTGAAAAATTCCTTTCAAGCAACATTTTTAAGTGCGGCAGAGAAACAGGCTCGAATTGCTGAATTAGATGAGTTTATGATGAAGTAGAAAAACAATGAATAAACAGCTCGTTCCACTCATTTCTCAGTCAGAAATAGCAACAACAGTACAGCGATTAGCACGGGAGTTGGATCGAGATTATCAGAATAGCTTTCCAATTGTCATTGGTGTTTTGAAAGGATCGTTTATCTTTCTTGCCGATTTGATCCGGCAGATGCAAACTCCGATTTGTAATGTCGAACTGATCCGTTTATCTAGCTATGGTTGTTCTACCACTAGTTCGGGTGAAGTCAAGATGTTAATGGGTTTAACTGAAGGTGTTATTAACAACAAGGATGTCATTTTAGTTGAAGATATTGTCGATACTGGGTTGTCAACCTCAAAAGCAATAGAAATATTGAAAGCTCATAATCCATCCTCGCTCAAACTTTGTGCCTTACTCGATAAACCCTCACGCCGCAAAGTTCAAGTTGAGATCGATTATTTGGGAATTGAAATCCCCGATCGCTTTATTGTCGGTTACGGTATAGATATGGATGAAAAATATCGGCAATTACCAGCAATCTACGCGATCGAGGAATAAGCTTTGCTCACTTCATTAGAAAAATGTCTGTTATACGTGAATGATTTAGGATTGCTATAAATTAAGAAATTAGTTATTGATGTAAGTTACTATATTTTTAATGATGAATATGAAGGTTAATAGTTATGCTATCTATCGAAAGGCTTTTAGAAGAAGCATTATCCTTACCAGGTGAATCAAGGGCACTTTTAGCAGAAAAATTAGTAGAAAGCTTAGAGTTTGATGCAGATCCAACGGTTGAAGCAGCTTGGATTAACGAAGCGAAGCAGCGGCGAGACGAAATCCAAAAAGGTAATGTTCTATCCATTTCGGGAGATGAAGCTTTAGCGCATGTGAGGCGGCTGCTGGAGTAATGAGATATGTATTTCACCCTGAAGCACTTGCTGAATATGCCGCAGCCGTTCAATATTATGCAGAGAATCGTGCCGAAGTAGCGCAAGCATTTATTAATGCAGTCGAGGACGCAATTTATAGAATTAGAGAGTCTCCTACTCGCTGGCGCGTTATTGATGAAGATATTAGGAGATGTCTGACGCGAAAATTTCCCTATGGAATCCTTTACACAGTTGAGTCAGAATATATTCTTATCCTATCTTATCCTAGCCGTGATGCATTGCAGCCGAAAACCGGGCTACTGGAAAGAGCGCACGCAAACAAAACCTCTAGATGATTAAAATTAGGCTCGGATATAGCCTGGAAACTATGGTTATCAGTCACTGATAACTGATAACTATTCACTGATAACTGTGTGTAGCAATTGGCAGACAAATTGTAAAACAAGTCTTACCAGGCTGCGACGTAAATGTAATTGTTCCTTGGTGACGGTTCTCGACAATCCGCCGCACTGCATCTAAACCTAAACCCGAACCCGAACCTACAGGCTTTGTTGTATAGAAAGGCTCGAAAATTCGCGATTGAATTTCTACAGGAATCCCAGTACCAGAATCGGCAATTTGGACTTGAATGTAATCGCCATTTTGAGCGGTAGCTAATTCAATTACTCCTTTCCCCGTGTTAGCAAAGCTTATCGAAGATATCGCATCAACTGCATTATCAATTAAGTTCGTCCAAACTTGATTCAACTCGCTACCGAAAGCGAGAATTTTAGGCAAAGAGCGATCGTAATTCCGCTGAATTTCAATTCCTTGCTTGAATTTGTAAGCAAATAATTGCAATGTATCTTCAATTCCATCGTGAACGTCAACAATTTGTTGCGCGCCGCGATCCATGTAAGAATAAGATTTCATCGACTGGACGAGCTGAGAAATTCGCTGCGCTCCCCGCAAGCCACTCGAAACCGTACACATAACCTCAAAAGACAGCGCCAGCCAGCGCAACCCCATATCTTTTAATTCTGTCGGATCGTCCTTCCATCGCTCCATCAGCTCAGTTAAAGTCTCTATATCTACATTTCCAGCTGCTAATGGTTCGGCGAGTTTCCAAGCATCTTCTACGCCATAGTTTTCTAACCACTCAAGCAATTGTTCCTCGCGATCGCTAAATTCAATGGGGTTCATGCGACAGTTGACAACCGCATCCCAACCATCGTCACGCACTTTGAGCCATTTTTCTGTATGTTCTACCTCTACTTGGCGCTGTCCGTAAACAAAGTTCATCCGTTGGAGTTCGAGCAATGCTGGGGTGATATCTTGCAAAGCACGAATTACAGCCGCCGCCGGGTTGTTAAGTTCGTGTGCTAAGCCAGCCGCTAGCGTGCCTAGAGCCGCCATTTTCTCTCGATTTTGAATAAAAGACTCTAAACCGCGCAATCGTTTCTGTACGGCTCGAAATATTAAGCGCTCGAAGCCTCGACAACTATGTAGGAGGGTGCGAAAGTCATCGCCTGAGATTTCGTAGAGCCGACAATCAGAAAGAGCGCGTAATGTTACGGGGACTGGTTCATCGGTTAAGACTTGAATCTCGCCAAAAAAAGCAGGTGCTTGGTGCTGTCCGATCGGCATTTCGATCCCTTCGCTGATGCGGGTAATGCTCACCCGACCTGATAGCATGACATAAAATCCCCGTGGCGGATCTCCTTGTTTGACGAAGACTTCGCCGCTAGATAGCTCCATTTCTTGAGCGCGATCGCAAACCCAGTGAATCTGCTCTTGGGAAAGCTGTTGAAACAACTCCAGCGTTAACAGTTCGTCTACACATAGCATGGTTGAATCTTCTCCACGCGAGTCGTACTGTTACTGTATCTGAGGATTTATAAGCAAGGGAAGCATGGGAATAATGATTTATTTGCTGTATTGAAGGATACTTTCCGTGAAAATTTTTGTCGATGAGATGCGATCGGAGTGACACAGGCGATCGCGTTGGATAGATTCCTTGCATGAAAAATTATAGATATACTCTAGTTGTTTGCATCTGCTCGTGATGTCAACTCGATTGTTAGTCTAACCTTGCGGCTTGACTAACTAGATGGAGAAGAAAACAATGCCAGCAAGCGAGCCACAGCGACAGGAAGCGGAACGGGAAAGGCAAAACGCCGAACAACATCGGCGCGAGTCGGAAGTAAAGCGAGAGATAAGTGCTGAGCAGCAGCAGCAAGCTGCATTGCACCAATATGCTGCCGAACAACAGCGCATCCAGTCGGAGAAAGACCGTCAGGCTTCTGAGGAGAGCCGAGAATTCGCGGAGGAGATGCGGCAGACAAAAGAGGCTATAAGGCAGCAGGCGGAAGAGACGCGGCGTGTTGCGGAAGAGGCGCGACGTGCTGCGGAAGAGGCGCGACAGCAGGCTGCTGAAGCCCGTCGTATAGCGCAAGAGGCACAACGAGCAGCGGCAGAGGCACAAAGCATCGTGCAGGAGCAACGCGAAATATTAGCGGAGATGGCGCTGACTGCACAACAGTACCGAAAAGTAATGACACAATACGAAGAGTAGCTGAAGTTAACGCTAGTTTGGCAGCCTACATAAGTCGATATATCATGTATATCCCCAGCGCCTTTCGAGAGGACGATCCTGAGAAGTTAGTAGCTTTTATGCAAGCTCATAGTTTTGCCACGTTGGTATCTACAACTGATGGTTTACCTGTTGCCTCGCATATTCCGCTCGTTGTCACAGTGCAGGATAATGTTGTTAAACTAACTAGTCATCTTGCGAAGCAAAATCCTCAATGGCAAGCTTTTGGCAAGCATGAATCATTGGCTATTTTTACAGGAGCGCACGCTTATATTTCACCATCTCTATATGAGAAACGCGAGAACGTACCAACGTGGAATTATGTTGCCGTTCATGCTTATGGTATACCTCAAATTATTACTCGCGCTGGCTCGCCGGAACTAATGGACAAGATGATGGAGAAGACAATTGACACCTACGAGTCTGAATACAAAGCGCAATGGCACGATCTGTCTGACAGCTACCGTGAAGGAATGATGAGTGGAATAGTTGGCTTTGAAATGATTGTGACGCGGTTACAAGGGAAATACAAACTCAGTCAAAATCGTAGCCATACAGAGCGGCATAATGTTGCTCATGCATTATTAGAAAGTACCGATCCGGCTGCACGGGAAGTAGGTGAAATGATGCAACAACTTGAACCATGAGCTTATCCCTTCCATGCTGGAAACTGCTTGCCGCAATCTTTACACAAATAACGCTGCTTGCCGTGGCGATGCCCATTTTTAGATAGTTGTTCGGATTGGCAGTGAGGACATTTCATTACTTTCATTACCTTGTCCTGCAATACCTCATCACCGACATGAGGACTTAGGTAGGATACGAGTAAATCTTCAATCTGTTGGATGAGCTGCTGGCTGTGAGTTTCGCTGCTGCGGAGAGCAATCAAAATTAATGTGTTGCTGCAATGAACGCAGACTTCGGCTAATAAGCTACACCGCTCGTCACTCAAAGCAGGATGGCGCTGTTTCAACAAACTAGCCATAAATGCGATCGCCTCTTGAGTCAAACTCTCGTCAATTGTTTGAAATATTTCTGGTGCGGTGAAAAATTGCACGAAAACAACACGAGATGTCGGTTGCTCGAATAGTTTGGCAACAGCGGCTACTAGCTGTTGAATCATCTGTCTCAGAGGTAACTGAATAATGCTAGGCGTGTTTACCTTAGCCCACATTGCTTTTACTCGTTCGACATGACGAATTTCTAGGGCGCGAAAGATAGCTGCTTTATCGGGGAAAAATTGGTAAAGCGAACCAACAGCTGTATTTGCCCGTGTTGCGATCGCATGGGTTGTAGCGGCTTCATAACCTACCTCAGCAAATAGCTCAGCCGCAGCATCTAAAATTCTTTCTACCCTTTGCTTACCTCGTTGCTGTTTCGGTGAACGACGCATAGATTTTGTAGGTGACTCACTACCCTTGCTTGACAAACACGAACGATCCGTCATATTTTGAAAAAATACGAATAAACCGTCATATATTTTAGATCTTTAAGAGGTCAGTCTATGCATCCTATTCTCCCTGGTGCGCCTTGGTTGATTGCTCATCGCTCGATGCTAGGAGTTAATAAACCCCATAAAATTACTCTTAACGGTCGGGATTACGTACTGTGGCAAAATCAAAAAGGTGAAGTCTTTGGCTTAGATAACATTTGCCCTCACATGCAAGCTCCTCTCTCCGATGGCTGGATTTGTCGAGAGCGAGATACCATTACCTGTCCGTTTCACGCCTTAGAATTTGACACGCAAGGGCAGTTGTACCGAGAGGAAACAGCAACTCAACCTTTATTAGAAAAACTAGATTTGACTGCGATCGGCGATAATATCTGGACATATGGAGGATATGAGCCGAAAATTTCCATTCCCGAATTAATTGAAAAAATTACCCCTGGTTTTGAATTTGTTGGAATTGCTGGAAGTAAAAGCATTCAAGGTAATTTTTTAAGCAATCTTTTAATTAATTACGACTACAATCACCAAAATGGAACGCATCGAGAAATATTTAGAATCAAAGCGATTGAGGTCGATGAATACCAGGAAAATGGCTACAGTACAAAACTCCTCCAGAAAGTTACTAGAGACAGTAACACGCTAGGAGAGCTTGCTAGCAATCCAGTTTTACTCACTGTTCCCAAAACCTTCATCAATCAGTTTGAATATTCCTTTCCTTGTCTAACTTCATTTATTGCTACAATTCCATCTGGTCAATTCATTCAAATTCATTCTTTATATCCTGAAACAGAAAATCATACTAAGACATTTGTTTTAGTTTTTGCCAAGATTCAGAATTTAGTTTTAAAAACCTTGTTAAAGAATTCGCTACTCAAAGCAGTAGATGAAGTGATTCGGCAGGATACAGAAACAATCGAGAATTTATATCCCAGGCAAAAACCAAAAATTCGCTTGCCAAACGAAGAAATTATGTTTAACGCCCAAAAGCTATATCAAGAATGGTAAGCGATCGCCTTGTCAGTGCAGCCCGTGCAGCATCTAGGATAGTTTCAAAATTTGGGCGATCGCGTCATTGTGGCAAGAATAGAAAGAAGTGGTAAATTGTACTCGTTCCCTGCTGACATCTGAGACAAGCCAAACAGCTACAAAGTGGAACGTTAATTCACGACTCTATTGACACCTAGCCTTGAGTATTAAAACTTAGATGCATCGTTGGATTTTGACTGGGGATAATGCTAAGCATTGGAAATCTCAGCTGCATAGCCGAGCCGATTGGTTATGGATTGGGGGGCTGCTCTTGGCAGCACTACTTCTATATACTAAAAACTTGGGTGACTTACCGTTGCGAGACTGGGACGAAGGCACGGTAGCGCAAGTCGCAAGAGAAATATGGCGATCGCCTGCAAACTGGCTTCACCCAAAAATTATAAACGGCGAGCCTTATTTAAATAAACCACCCCTCATGCATTGGCTCATAGCTCTTTCCTATACAATTGGTGGGGTCAATGAGCAGACATCTCGTTTACCAGGGGCATTACTGACCGCGCTTGGCGTACCAATTTTATACAGTATTGGACGAGAAATCTTTCACTATCGCCAGCCAGCGATTTTCTCGGCTTTAGTTTACCTAGTCATGCTACCCGTACTGCGTCATGGCAGGCTAGCAATGCTAGATGGTGCGATCGTCAGTTTTTTTCTCTTTACAGTTTGGTGTTTGTTGCGATCGCGTCGCAATCTGCGCTACTGCTTGGGCGTAGGCATCGGTTTAGGATTGATTGGACTGACTAAAGGTATGGTAGGACTGTTACTCGGAGCGATCGCCCTCTTATTTCTCTTTTGGGATACACCCCGCTTGTTAGGTAGTTGGTATTTATGGGGTGGAATCGCGATCGGGAGCTTGCCTGTAGCGGCGTGGTATGCTGCCCAGTGGTGGCAATACGGACATCAGTTTACCGATCGCGCTGTCGTCGATCAGTCCCTCAGTCGGATTTGGCTAGCGGTAGAAAACCACCAACATCCCCCTTGGTTTTATGTACTTGAAATTCTGAAATACGGCTTTCCCTGGTTAATCTTTTTACCAAGCGGTCTGCTTTATACCTGGAATCATCGCAACTGGAGTTGGGCAAAACTGATCTTGGTTTGGGGTGGAGGTTACTTGCTAGCAATCTCCTTAATGGGGACTAAACTACCCTGGTATGTTTTACCAATTTACCCCGCGATCGCTTTGGCTGTAGGAGTGCAATTGGCTCAGTTTTGGCAGCAACCCTATCCAGCTAAATATCCCCGCTACGCGATCGCATTTTTAACTTTACTAGCGGTGGTGACGTGGGCAGCCAGTCTCTACTACAGTCCTTGGAATACCGAACCCGACTGGGAATTACAGTGGATTTTAGCAGCAGTAGCAGGCACGATGACTTTGAGTGCTTGGTTAGCTGTGAGGGGAGATAGACAATTTATCGCCGTACTTATTTGGGGCATGTACGTTGCCCTGTTACTCTTCGTCACCTCTCGCCACTGGGTTTGGGAACTAGCAGAAGCCTACCAAGTCAAACCCGTAGCTGCTCTCATTCAAGCTCGCACACCTCCAAACCGAGAAATCTACACTTCCTTCGCCTATAATCGTCCTTCCTTAGATTTTTACAGCGATCGCCGCGTCATTAGTAGTAACTTCAACCAACTGCAACAACAGTGGCAGCAACCACATCCATATTTACTTCTAGATCGCCCTACCCTAGAACGTTTAAAGCTACCAGCGATCGAATCCCTCGGTCAAGCCTCTGGCTGGATGTTAGTTACAAGGGAGTAGGGAGCGCACGAGCGATCGAGCAGGGAGCAGAGGAGCAGAGGGGCAATTACCAATTACCAATTACCAATTACCAATTACCCACACCCTGTTCGCCGATAACTGACTCAATTTGCTATTTCCTTCACATCTTCTACCAATCTGTCCCAAGGAGATTGTTGTTTGTTGAGACTATCTAGACTGAAAATACTAATCCCTAACAAAAAGATACTACCCGCCGTTAAGACTGCTACAGGACGTTTGAGCGAACCAAGGTCGCGGATGATTCTTGCCCAAGGTCGGCTTTGACGACGCAGCGCGTGCGCTACCATAACTTGTTTTAAGCATTGGGGATCGCGCACGTAATGACCGCTCCAACTGACAACTAATTTTTCTTGACAATTAGGACAGGTAAAAAGCCCACGATTGCCTTTGATTGGCTTGAGCTGTTCGGTACGTTGACAAATCGGGCAAGTGAGAGAGTGGTTTCCAGTGTGAGTGTTCATCAGCGATAACCTAATGCGTCGAACCTGGGGAGCGTGAGAAATTGTTGGCATAAGCAATTTAAAACTGCTAATTCCAACTAATAAAGCGATCGCGATCGAACCAAACTAAAAATTTAGCTTTTGTTCACAAGAGATAACGAGGACTGGCGGATGCAAACCACGGCAATAGGCAGCTCCTGCCAAATCTTTTTGACAAAACTGGTAGAAGTATATACCAGCCGCTCTGATATTAGCCCCTATCTTTGAGAGTATTCGGGGCTTTACGAGTTTCTTCACGCCTAGAGCGTTCGATTACGTGAATCCATGAATTTTTATTTTTTCTATCTTAAACGCTAATTCAATATATCGTCTGATTTTATATGCATACTGAAAATAGTTAAGCTACAAGCTAGATGGTGTTTGTTGTCATTTGTCATTTGTGAGTGGCTAGCCACCAGCTCTCGTTGCTACCAACTCATATTGCCACTACTCACTACTCACTTTACTCTAGTCATTTGTCATTTGCGGTTGCCTATGACGAACGCGAGCGGATTAGGGATTACTAATTAGCTCCCAACCTACATTTAAGCACTCTTATAACTCTTTTTCGAGCGCGATCGCACTTGCTTAGCAAAGCTTCTTAAACGATCGCAACTATCTACTTGTCTGGCTTCAGAAAAATCGCTGAGAATGAGTAATAGTAGATTGTGAAAAAAATTTAACTTTATTTTTCGTTTTTTATCTCTAAATGACCGATCGTTCCCTGTCTGAGGTGAGTCAGCCACAATCTGGCGGGCTTGCTGCTCCTTCTAACCCTATTGCCCACATTCTCAATCGCTTTCAGCCTTCTCCAGAAGCCGTTGTCTTACTTCTAGCGGTCTTGATTGGCGGCGGTACGGGTATGGGTGTGGTGACATTTCACTATTTAATCGAACTCGTTCACTACGTTGCTTTTGTTAATTTGATGGGGACGCTCTCTGCTTGGGGTGCGTGGACAATTGCTCTGGTTCCAACTCTGGGCGGATTCATTGTCGGATTGATGCTGACGCGCAGGCAAGATTTCGGTCCTGGGCTGTCTTCTTTAATTGCTGCGGCTTCTGGTAGTGCCACGCGACATGCTATTTTGCAGCGGCTTCAGCCTGTAACCAAGATGGTAGCTGCTTCTGTATCTTTGGGTAGTGGTGCTTCGCTCGGTCCTGAAGGTCCCAGCGTCGAAATTGGAGCTAATTTTGGCGTGTTACTCGCTCACGTTCTACAAGTCTCGCAAGAACGCCAGCGTCTACTTTTAGGTGCAGGGGCAGCAGCAGGTTTGGCAGCGGGTTTCAATGCTCCCATTGCGGGAGTATTTTTTGCTCTAGAAGTAGTGTTGGGAACGACATTTGCTAATTCGGCTGTCAGCGTCGTCTTGCTAGCAGCGGTTGTATCGGCGCTGGTTGCCCAAATTGGTTTGGGAGGACAGCCAGCTTTTGCTTTGCCTGTATACGAGGTGCGCAGCCCCTTAGAGCTACCGCTCTATGTCGGCTTGGGAGTCGCTGCTAGCGTTATTTCAATCGCCTATACTCAATTACTCCTTTGGGGACGAGCCTGTTTTTGCGGACAAGTCAAGGGTTTTGCTTGGCTGGGTCGCGTTCCCTTGCCAATGCATCCAGTGATTGGTGGTGCTTGTGTCGGCTTGGTGGCGTTGCTCTATCCGCAGATTTTAGGCATTGGATACGAAACCATAGAAGCTATGCTTCAGGATGTCGAGTTTTCTTTGCTACTATTGTTAATTCTGCTGGTGCTGAAGCTACTGACCACGGCAATTAGTATGGGCAGCGGTTTGGTTGGCGGGGTTTTTGCTCCAGCTATGTTTCTCGGTGCTTCGTTGGGGGCAGCTTATGGCAAAATTTTAGCGGCACTGCTACCACAAATTGGCATGTATATGGCTGGTCCGCCAGCTTACGCGATGGTGGGAATGGCAGCTGTACTAGCTGGAAGTGCTAAAGCTCCTTTAACAGCAATTCTATTATTATTTGAATTGACGCGCGACTATCGCATTGTTTTACCGTTGATGGCGGCGGTAGGCTTAAGTGTCTGGTTAGTAGAACGGCTGAAAAAAAGCGTAACTCCTGAATCTAGCGCCAATTTACAACAGTTGAATTTGAATTTAGTTGGGGACGAAGATCGAGAAATTGTGCAGCAAATATTGGTAAGAGAAGCAATTTACGAATCGCCTCTCATGTTGCCAGATTCTATGTCTGTCTCTCAAGCAGGTTTATCCATGACTAACGCTCATTGTCGTAGTGCTTTGGTAGTCAATCCCGAACTACAACTACTAGGAATTGTGACTTTAGAAGATATTAATCGGGCGATCGCAACTTGGGAAAATGCTGATGCTCAATTGGTCGATATTTGCACGACCGATTTACTTTATGCTTACACGGATGAACCTTTATCTGAGGCTCTATCTCGAATGGGAGCCAGGGGGTTACATCAGTTACCAATTGTCGATCGAGATCAGCCAGAACAAGTTTTAGGCTTGCTCGAACGGGAACAAATTGCTTTAACTTGTAAACTAGCAACAACTCGCAAAGCGCTTCATCCTTATCTCAAAGTTTCACTACCTGTAGAAGAATTAGCGTTGCCAAAAAGTGAGTAATGGCTAGTGGCTAGCGAGTAGTAGATTGAATCGTCAACGCCCTGTCAATCGCAAATTGAACTTGCGATCGAAAATATAGTGGCGGGCTTCATCAGTTCTAGTCAGGAAACCTTAACAATAAATTGCTTGCCTCTGGTGGCAAGTTTGTTAAGCTGCGTTTCTCCAATGGGAACTCGATAAGTACCCGCCTAAGTAACTCAATAAAGTTATCGCACTCTTACAAGTCGAACAGCTTAGTTTTTCACCCGCTAGCTTTACTTTCGGGTGAAAAACTAACTCTGCAACTCTCAAAAAGCGCTTTTCTAGCAAAACTTGAGGTACTGTTTGCTGCTGATAAAATTGAGCTTGAAGTCTGACGAAATAGCAGATCGATTTGGATGCGATCGCGTCCCCTAAATCTCAAGCTGTAGCCTCTACGTCTTCTTTTGCTCCATCTATTTGCTTGAGATGAATGTGTTTTTTCCCTAGAGTGATGACAAATTCATCTCCTTGTTGTAGACCCATTTGCTTCGTATATGCCGAACCAATTAGCAAATTACCGTTCGATTGAACGCTAATGCGGTAGCTGGCACTACGTCCGCCACGCCCATTTGAGTTGGAAGTACTATCTAATTCAATGCCTTCCGCATCTATTAGTGCGTTGAGAAACTTCATCATATTGACACGCTCTACACCATTTTTGGTAGTCGTGTAGTAGCCGCATTCCTTTGCCTTTTCTTCTTTACTCAGGCTATCTAGCTCTTTGACTTTCTTGAGCAGTGCTTCTCCGGCTAGAGGCTCGATCTTTTTCTTTTTATTCATCAACTTAGTTCTGTTTTAACTGGAGCAGGTGGTTTACAGTTTTGATTGTCAGCTAACTGAAGCTATGATTTAGTTTAATTTAGCTTTATATCAGCTTAGCTAACTATAATACACTGATTATAGTAATTCTTTCAGCTTTTCGATCTTAATTTTGAAATTTTTTTTGATTGAAAATAGTATGAATCATCCTAATAACTGTCCGAACTTTGTCAATCCCCGATCCAATCGAATCATCCCCAGGAAATAGCATCGGCAAAAACTGACTGAAGTACTGTTGGTTGTGTGGTAGCGATCGCGATCGTCATCTTCGGGAAAATTTATTCGTTCGGGAACGAGTGACTTCGTCTATTTATCTACCCTCAGTAGGTAATTAAACTGAAAAATTGCTCTCCCCCAAAAGACAACTACGTGATTTTTGCTGCACGCATCAATGTGTAAAGTAATTTTCTCTAAATATAAAAAGAGTGGGCGATAGAAGTCAAAAGTCAAAAGCCAAAAGTCAAAAGTCTCCAAGCCGCAAGTTGCAAGTCGCAATTAATGACTCATCACTCACTGATAACTGATAACTGAGAAATGATAACTGAGAAATGAAACTGACAACTAGGGGTCACTACAGCGTTAAAGCATTGCTCGATCTGAGCCTGCAACCAAATTACACTCCGGTAGCAGTTAAAGCAATTGCCGCTCGGCAAGAAATTCCTGCTCCTTATTTAGAGAAATTACTGATTGAAATGCGACGAGCAGGATTAGTAACATCGGTGCGGGGAGTTCAAGGAGGATACAAATTAGCGCGATCGCCTGCGGCAATTTCATTAGGTGAAATTCTCGCTGCTGTCGGAGAAACTATCGAACCTTTGCCCCACCATCAACCAGAACCAGGACAAGCAGAAGATTGGGTCACTTTTACGCTCTGGCAACGATTGCATCAAAAAATGAGAGAAGCATTGTATAGTATTACTCTTGCCGATCTCTACTACGATGCCCGTAGTTGGCAAGCCGCTCAAGGAGAAGAAACAAATTTTGTGGTTTAGGAGTGAGAAGCGAGGAATGAGTATGATGTGGGTAATTGGTAGTTGGTAGTTGGTAATTGGTAGTTGGTAGTTGCACCTGAAGCCCCTTGTCTCCCTTGTCTCCCTTGTCTTCCTTGTCCCAATTTTGAATTTTGAATTTTGAATTTTGTCCCCAGTTCCCCCAGCCCTCTTCTCATCGCCGCAGTTTTAGACTACTTAATTGGCGATCCTTGGGGTTTTCCACATCCGGTGCGGGTGATGGGATGGCTAATTGCTCAGTTTAATTATTTCGCATTCAAATATTTGAAATCCGAGCGATCGCTCTACTGGGCGGGTGTGGTTTTAGGATTAGGATTAATTCTTGGCAGTGGTGCTGTTAGCTGGTTATTGGTTTATGCTGCTAGCCAAGTACATCCATTATTGGGTCTAGTGACAGATAGCATTTTATTAGCCAGTTGTTTTGCACTTCGCAGTCTCAGAACAGCAGCAGAAGATGTCTTGCAACCTTTGGCAGCTGGCGATTTAGTACAAGCCAGAGCGAAATTAAGTCTTTATGTTGGTAGAGATACGCAAGAACTCTCAGCACTAGAAATTTTGAGAGCAGTCTTAGAAACAGTAGCGGAAAATGCCACTGACGGGGTGATGGCTCCCTTATTTTACGCGATCGCCTCTGCCTTCATACCATATACAAATGTGGCGTTTCTGCCCTTGGCATACAAAGCAGCAAGTACTCTTGATTCGATGGTAGGTTATCGAGAAGCACCATACACTCATTTAGGTAGATTTAGCGCTAAATTGGAAGACCGATTGACGTGGTTGCCTTGTCGTTTGACAGTTTTATCTCTCGCATTGCGATCGCTTAAGCCTTTGTATGTATGGCAAATGTGTCAGCGAGATGCAATTAAAGATCCCAGTCCTAATTCAGGTTGGAGTGAATGCGCTTATGCAGCTGTCTTAGGCGTACAACTAGGAGGAACGAATTGGTATCGAGGAGTAGCCAAGCAAAAGCCTTTACTGGGAGAACCGATTTATCCCATTACTAGAGAAAAAGTTCGGCAAGCCTTACAACTGACGCGGTATTGTTTTCTCTTGTGGCTGGGATTAGGAATTGGGGCGATCGCAATTTCTACTTATAGTTTTTAGTCAGAAATACTATTAACTCCGAAATAAGCGCGTATATTGAGTTTCGTGTGCCATACTAGCCAGCGATAAACCCCAGCTACAACTACTCAACTCGTCATCAGTTAAGACTGAAATCCGAGCAGCTGCATCAACTATATGAGCTTGTAAATTAATTAAAATCTGTTGTCCGGCAGTTTGTCCGAGGGGAATCAGTTTAATCCCAGCAGTAACTAAATTTGTCGCCCAACTATGTAAATAACCTAAAACAGCAGTTTCTTGGGAAATTTGCCAGCAATGCGCAGCCACTCCAAAGGCGATCGCATAATTCACTGAATGACCTACTGCATTAAATATAGATTCTAACTGTGGCTGGAGTTCCAACAACAACCGCACCAGCGATCGCCCCATTTGCCAACTAGAATTACGCAACTCTTCCGTTTCCCGCGCCGCCGATAGCCAACTATTCCAATAATTTAAATTTGTTAAATTGCTTGCCAAAACAGCATTATATGCTCTGAGCGTCATCGCCGCTTCAATCCGAATTGCGCCAAAATGCAATTCCCGTTCTAACCAATGTTGCAAACTTTGAGCATCTGCGATCGCCCCCCATTCTACCAGCGTTTCTATACCCTCAGAATAACTATAAGCCCCTACTGGTAAAGCTGGACTCGCCAATTGCAGCAAACTTAATAGTGCTAATTCCGAATTCCAAATTCCGCATTCCGAATTCCTAATGGTGTCCATACGCGCCAACTTCAGGCTGAAATGGAGCGTTTTCTTCTATTACGATGACTCCCAGATGTTCTAACATTGCTTGCAATACTGGATCGGGAGATAAGCGAAGATAGTTAGTACCAATTTCTAAGGGTACGTGACGATTACCCAAATGATATGCAGCCCTCAGTAAATCTAAAGATGTAGCTGCTGTGACCGTCAAGACTAGTTCTGATTTTGCCTTGACTAAAATCAAATATTCGCCATTATCCGATCGCAACATATCTCCATCCCGCAATACCGTTCCTCTGGGTAAACGTAGAAATACCGTTTCTCCTTCCTCAGTTTCAAAGCGATGGCGGCTTTTCGTACGTTCCTCCGCCGTCAGCACCAAGGTAAAAGCATTGACAGCACTGTTAATAGCTGGTAAGCGATCGGTTATAGTTAACATCAGTTATCAGTTATCAGGGAGTAGGGAGCAGGGAGCAGGGAGCAGGGAGCAGGGAGCAGTTAATTCTCTACTTACGAATTCCGAATTCCAAATTCCGAATTCCGAATTCGTTAAGGGCTACCTTGTAATCGCAGCATTTCATCTTGAATTCGCTGTCTTAAATCGGGATTATTTTGGACTGTTTTGGTAATTTGATTAAATTCTTCAAAAGAACTAAAGTATTTTTTCACAATTGATTCATACTGCGAGCAATAGCCTTTGGCAATACTGCGAGCGTTATCTGGTAGGTTAGAGATGCTATCTTCGCGATCGCACGCAATGCGGGGTAACTCTTCAGAACCCATACTTTGTTTGAGATCGGTTAAAGCCGTTTGGCGGACTGGTTCTGCCTCCAAAACAGCCCTAGCATAATTGTTAACTTCTGCTTCGCTGAAGTCTTGAGCAGATGCAGCAGTGCTGAAGTTGAGATTGCTGAAATTGTGCAGATCGGGTAGTCCAGCAACTACACTCAACGCGCTAATTGCCCCAATCAGCAGCGATCGCGATAACATCCGGTTGAAGTTGGTCAGTAAATAGAGATAGCAAAATTTAGTCATATTTTATGTTGGCAGAAAATGTCATACCGGAGGCATCAGTTCTTTTGAATCATTTTCAGAGTTAGAAGTTCCAGCCATTTCTCACTGCGCTTTATTCCAGCTTACAGCTAGCTGTTAGATGATGAAAAAATCTGGCAAAGGGCGATCGCTTTTGTTTGCAACGTCGTTATGTGTTCTGCACCTTGTTTCAAGCTCACTTCTAATTCCAGCAAGACGGGTAAAGCAGCGATCAGTTGCTGTGTAGAAATCTGCATCACTTCTCGCTTGAGAATAAATACTCGTTTAGGATTGCTAATTTCTGCTGCTTGAGCAATCTGTTGTTCCGAGTTTTCGCCTCGTTCTAACATTAGCTTTACCCATAGCCAAGTCCGAAACTGTCCGATCAACGTTGCCACGATTTTGAGTACGGGTTCGTTGCGACCGATCAACTGCCCGATGAGAATCAAAGTTTTGTTTGTATCTCCCTGACGAATTGCTTCTGCTAGCTTTAAGCTATTTTGAGTATTGACTTTAACCAAGTCTGCTACAATACTCTCGCCTATGGGTGGAGAATTCTCACCTGCATAGAGTTTGAGCTTTTCCAGTTCGTTATAAAGCAGTCGCGGATCATTTCCTACAGATTCAACGATCGCTTCTACTGCACTGGGAGTGAGCTTCACCCCCAAACTTTGAGCGGCTTGTCGTACCTGCTGAAGCAGTAAATCTGTTTTCCACGGTGGAATCAGCGCAAATTCCTGCACTTCGGCATGTTCTTGGAAAAGTTTAGTCGATTTCAGCCTGCCATCCGGTTTATTGCGACTTGTCAGTAACAAAATTGAAGTCTCGGGAATAGCTGGTAGGGTGCGTTTTAGTTCAGCCAATAAGTCATCCGAACAATTTTGACAAACAGTGGTATCCACCAGCCAAACAAGACGACTACCCATCCCAAATGGTGGTGTCATCGCTTGATTGAGTCCCTGAATTAGAGCATCTGATTGTGTAGGCGGAATTTGCGTGTAGTTAAAACTCATCCAATTTGGATCGAGGCAGCGATCGCGCAAGCCATTAACTGCTTGTTGCAACGAAAACTCATCTTCACCCCAGTAGAAGTAGATTGGCATAATTCGTCATTAGTCATTAGTCATTGGTCACTACAAATCGATGCACGATAATTGGCATACTCTAGCATCTCGATCGTCGCACATTGACCAAATCAAATTAGAAGTATGGTTTCAGTGGAGTAAACTTGTTTTATGGTGGAACTAGTTTTGTGCAGACGTTACTTTGTAGAGACGTTACATGTAACGTCTCTACAAAGTAACGTCTGTACGGGCGGGTTTTGACTCCCGATCTACTGTTTTAACTGTTAATCTATTGGCTAAACCCGCCCCTACGATAACTGATAACTGATAGCTGACAAGTGTGAACTTCCCTATCCATCCCATCATGACGCAGAGTTTTGCGGTTATCGATCGCGAAATTGGCACGTATAAAGATAAATTTAGTCCGGCTGAGTATGCGATCGTCAGACGGGTAATTCATAGTACGGCTGATTTTGAGTTTCAGCATTTGATTCGTTTTAGTCCCAACGCCATTGAAGCAGGAATTCAGGCAGTTCGCGATCGCGTGCCGATTATTACTGATGTAGGAATGGTGAAACAGGGTGTAGTGAATTTGCTCAGAAAAACTTTTGATAATCCACTCATTAGTGCTGTAGAAGGAGTTGAAGTAGCTCTTCCAGGCAAAACCCGCACGGAAACAGGATTAATCAAGTCTTATGAAAAGTTTCCTACAGCAATTTTTGCGATCGGTAATGCTCCCACAGCGCTTTTAGCTTTATGTCAAGAATTAGAAAGCGCCAGTACGCTACCAGCTTTGGTAATTGGTGCGCCAGTAGGTTTTATCTCAGTAGTTGAATCTAAGGCTGCATTAGCTCGCTCCCCAGTCAATCAAATTCGTGTAGAAGGACGCAAAGGAGGTTCCTCCATCGCTGCTGCGATCTTAAATGCTTTAATTATGTTGGCATTAGAACGGGAGTCGTAAGTCGTAAATCGTCAGTCGTAAGTCGTCAGTATTTCCCGCGCCACGCACCACTTTCTACCGATCGCCGATCGCTGTCAACTGATAATTAATAAATGACACCAATACACGTAATTGGCATTGGATTAGATGGAACTGAGGGACTAGTTGATTCACTACGTCAATTGGTTGTGAAGGCAAAATTACTTGTAGGGAGCGATCGCCATTTAAATTACTTCCCACACCACCCAGCACCACGCCTGATACTAGGAGATTTCATCGAAGCGATCGCTCAAATTCGCCGTTATTTAGCAGATGGGAAAGATGGTATTGTAATTTTAGTATCGGGCGATCCGTTATTTTTTGGTTTAGGGCGATTGCTACTCGCGGAACTCCCACTAGAACACCTAACTTTTCATCCCCACCTCAGCTCAATCCAGTTAGCATTTAATCGGCTCAAAGTTCCCTGGCAAGATGCTAGAGCGATCAGCGCTCACGGGCGATCGCTAGATGAATTAATTCAGGCGTTGCAGCAAGGGGTAGAGAAGATTGCCGTATTGACGGATAACACAAATAACCCTCATGCGATCGCTCGTCTATTAGTATCGCTAGATTTACTCGCTCGATACAAACTTTGGGTATGCGAAAATTTGGGTAGCGAGGACGAAGTATGTCGAGAGATTAACTGTAACGTTTCTACAGACAATCTGTCTTTTGCACCTTTAAATATTGTTGTCTTACTCCGCCAATCCGAGCCAGAACTGCAACTAAACTTAGCCAACTTACCGCAACTAGGGATACCAGATCGTTTATTTCTCAGTTTTAGCGATCGCCCAGGATTAATGACAAAGCGAGAAGTACGTCTCTTAATTTTAGGCGAACTGGCGCTGCAACCCGAACAAATTGTCTGGGATATTGGAGCGGGAACTGGTTCGGTTTCGATTGAAATTGCTCGTTTATTTCCTACTAGTAAAATTTACGCAATTGAAAAAACCGCAGCTGGTAGCACGTTAATTGCTCAAAACTGCCAACGATTCGGAGTCAAAAACGTTATGTCAATCCACGGTACTGCTCCAGAAATCTTACAGGATCTTCCTAGATGCGATCGCGTTTTTATCGGTGGTAGCAGTGGTAACTTAACCTCTATTCTAGAAACCTGTTCCTGCTTATCTTCTGGCGGAGTTTTAGTCATTGCTCTTGCTACCCTAGAACACCTCAGCACGGCTCTAGACTGGTTCAAGCATCAAAATAGCTGGGAATACCAACTATTGCAAGTCCAACTCTCCCGTTCCGTACCCATAGCGCAACTCACCCGCTTTGCTCCTCTGAATCCAGTTACAATTATCACAGCTAAACACCTTTAACGATCTTCTTCACGCCTACTCTACGAGAAGCCACTTTGCGCCTTTGCGCCTTTGCGTGACATAAAAATTTGAACGCTGGATACTACATGATGGTATTAACGATCGCTTTGCAGCATTTCCCGAGCTTCTGGATGTTTTAACATACTGGCGCGATCGCGCTTTTATTTAAGCGTAAAAAACTCAGTACAACCAAATAATCGTGCCTGTGGCAAGTAAAAATAGTAACCCTACAACACCAGCCAAAGGCTTGCCATATTTTCCCGTAACCCATGCTGCTGCATTACCCGTATAATCTGTGACTTGTAAGGTATCCAAACATGCGATCGCCCATACCCAACCCGCATGAAGTCCCCAAGCTAAGCCCAAACTTCCATGGTCTACCCAACGGGCAAGTACCAACACCATACCCATTAACCACAGTCCAGGTAATTGTGGCAATGTTTCTTTTTGCTCCCAAACTAGATGTAACAAAGCAAAAATTAGACTGGAAATTGCAGCTGCCCAGCCTAAATAAAAGTCGCGTTCTAATTGAGTGAAAACGAAGCCGCGAAAAATTAATTCTTCCGTGCCGCTAATCCACACTGCTAATAGTAAAGTTAGCAGCACAACTGATGCAATTTGTCTAGATTTTTTTGGTTCGGATTGCTGCCATTTCACCCAACCAAGAGCTATTTGTCCGGCAAATAAACTAGTAATACCGATCGCGCCAATTACAAAACCCTCACCACTAGAAATTAACAGATGCCAATTCCAGGTGAAGCCCCAATCGGTAAAAGGTACTGCCAAAATCTGGCTGGCTTGCCATAAAATCAAGGGCGCGATCGCGTAAAGTGAGGCAAGCAGTGGTAATTTTTGTCCACTTGTAATTGGTTGAGACGGTCGCCATTTAATTGCGATCGCGCAGCCAATTGCTAATGGTAGCCAGCAAGCAGTCCATACTAGAAAAAATTCTGTCACCTGTATCATCGATACAGGTGCAATTGTCTGGAATGACATTAAGATTTGGCAGTTACTACGATCCGCGATTAGCACGCCTCAGATAAAATTTGTCATCGGTCACTTGCCATTGATTGCTGGTGGCTAACCAATGATAATTGACCAACGACCATTTTTATTCGTCGTCTTCATCGTCTAAGTTATCGTCTCTACTTTTATCGCTATCGAGTTGAATTAGGTGAATGTGTTTGTAACCTAATTTAATCTCAAATTCGTCACCTGGCTTTAAGCCCATTGCTTCGGTGTAAGTAGCACCAATTACAATTTGACCGTTTTTGTGTACGCTGACGCGATAGGTTGGTTCCCGTCCGCGACCATCTTTTGGTCCTTCAGGACTCAGAGGAATGCCCCTTGCTGCGAGTAAGGCATCATAAAAATCGGTTAAATTGACGCGAGTTTGGCTGTTTTTTGTGACCGTATAATAGCCACAGGCTTTTGCTCTTTCTCGTCTAGGTAAGTTAGAAAGTTCTTTTACCTTTTGCAGCAATGCTTTTCCAGTTAATGGATGGGTTGCAGTTTCAGTACTCACGCTCCAAATATCCTTACGTTCTCCAAAGTGGGTAAAGTTTGCTTGACAGATATTGACTGAGCTGTTTGCTTTTTGTCTATCGTCAAGTTGCTCTTTGCTAGTCGCACATTGTTTGTGCGATTTTTTCAGCCATCAGTTACACTTTGTCAGTTGTAGGCTGTTTATTTGCCACTGACATGCGATCTTCGATCGCCGACTGCTCTGGCTAATTGCCAAGTAGCTAATCTCTTATTTTATAGAAGAAGTATGTCCAAATCTCTCCTGTTCTCCAAAAATTTTTTCCATAATTAGATACTACCCATTTTAAATTCAACTTTGCAAATTTAATCTTAATTTTTTAACCAACCTTACCAAATATACAATCTTCGATCGCTAACATCGAAGTTTTTTAGTCAAGCAGACACTCCTCGGACTCTAACTGGGAAATGCAACAAACATCAATAGTTTTTCCCATTTCTGTAGCAGACTGAACTAAACGCTAGCTCTAAGGGGACGATTTGGTTAGGCATAGCAGAATCTAACTCCCAAAAATGGTTGTAAGCGCTTAGCTTTCACAGCAAAGAACCAAAAAAAATTCGATCGAGACAGGTAAAATCGGAGGAAAGAGGTCATCCCTTTCTACTGATTTATGGCGAGAAAAGAGATCTGCCTAGCCCCCAAATCATCAAAGAGGTCAGGGAATCGGATCTGTTGTCAGAGCAGATAAAATTGGTATCAATCTAAAATCCCTGACCTTTACGAGTACGAAATTGCTCTAGCTTCATTTCTTTAGCACCAGCGACTCATGCGCCCACAAAGAGGGAAAATATATTTTTTTAAAAAAGGGGTTGACAAACCTGAAACTTGACCCTGGGGCTAGATAAATTCCACCAGATTTAGGTCGATCGTTCTAGACTAGAAGCAGTTCCAGCGCGATCGACTACAGAGCAGTAATTTAACTAACCAGACAGCAAAATCTCCTTTGAAAGGATGGATTAAATGTCAAGTAGCGTTAACAACGATTTATCAGCGCGATCGCTCCTATGTACAAAATTTAGTTGATGGCAATGCAAGTTCTATTTAAAATCATCCGACAATCAGAAAATTCCGCGCCTCGCGTTCAGTCTTATCAGCTAGAGGTAGAACCAGGAAATACAATCTTGGACTGCTTAAATCAGATTAAGTGGGAGCAAGATGGTAGCTTAGCATTTCGTAAAAATTGTCGCAATACTATTTGTGGTAGTTGTGGAATGCGAATTAATGGTCGCTCGGCTTTAGCCTGTAAAGAAAATATTGGTAGCGAAGTCAGCCGACTGCAATTAAGCACGGGTGAGAGCAGGAATAGAGATGTTAAGACACCAGAAATCATTATCTCTCCTTTGGGGAATATGCCAGTCATCAAAGATCTGGTAGTAGATATGAAGAGTTTTTGGAATCATCTAGAGGCAGTCGATCCCTATGTCAGCACGGGGGCAAGAAAAATCCCAGAACGGGAGTTTTTGCAATCACCAGCAGAGCGATCGCAATTAGATCGAACGGGTAACTGTATTATGTGTGGTGCTTGTTATTCTGAATGCAATGCTCGCGAAATCAATTCCGATTTTGTCGGTCCTCATGCTTTAGCCAAAGCATACCGCATGGTAGCAGATACTCGCGATGCTGAAACCGCAACTCGGTTAGAAAAGTATAACCAAGGAACCCAAGGCGTTTGGGGCTGTACTCGCTGTTATTACTGCAACACTGTTTGTCCAATGGATGTTGCACCGATGGATCGCATCAGTCAGATCAAGCAGGAAATCTTACCATTAAAAGATGCTGCCGATAGCCGTTCCATCCGCCACCGTAAAGTTTTAGTCGAGTTAGTCAAAGAAGGTGGCTGGATCGACGAGCGTAAGTTTGGGTTGCACGTTGTATCAAATTACCTGCGAGATCTTAGGGGCTTACTCAGTTTAGGACCTTTAGGATTGCGAATGCTCGGACGCGGCAAATTCCCGCTCAAATTCGAGCCTTCCGAAGGCGTGGCAGAAGTGCGATCGCTGATTGAAGCTGTTAAGGGAGCAGAGAGCGATCGAGCAGTGACCAGTGAACAGTGAACAGTGACCCGCGATCGCCGATCGGTAATTTCTCCTCTGCCCCTGAAGCCCTTCACTCCCCTTGTCTCTGCTCCCTGATAACTGACAACCGTTCACTGCGGGTTCATCGGCACGTTAATCAAGTTACCAGCGCGATCGCAAACTAAAATATCCCATTGACCGTTAGCGCTCGATTCAAAGGCAATCCTGTTGCCATCGTTGCTGATGGTAGGGTGGCGCACTTCTGCTGCTAAATTTGCCGTTAAATTCCTTAATTGGCGAGTTTCGCGATCGTAGAGAAAAATACCAACTTGACCTCGCCTACTACTAGTAAACACAATGTAGCGACCATCGGCTGATAAGTCGGGATCGGAGGCGATCGCATCAACAGAGTTTAATCCTGGTAAATTGACGAGGCTACTCGTTTTTAAATTGAATAAATAAACATCTTGTCGCCCGAAGCGATCGGATGTAAACACTACGTATTCACCTGCAACGCGCGGAGACAATTCTGCTGCGGGACTGTTGAGGCTGCGTCCCCCTAGATCGAAGGGATAGCTTAAAAGATGGGGAGAGCCGCTACAGCCACTCAGGAAACTAACTAGGAGCAATATCAATAGAGAGAGACAGATAGACAAGGGAGACAAGGGAGACAAGGAGCGAGGGAGACAAGGGAGACAAGGGGGACAAGGGGGACAAGGGGGACAAGGGAGCTGAGGAGATAAAATAACTAACTGGTCACTGGTCACTGGTCACTGGTCACTGGTCACTGGTCACTGGTCACTGATAACTGCTCCCTGCTCCTTAACAACTGTCATCGTACCATCTGGAATATCCAACTCAACGCGATCGCCTCGATCCAGGATTTCGATATCCCATTGCCCGTTTTTACTGCTTTCAAAGGCAATGTAACGCCCGTCAGGACTGATGCTGGGATTGCGCACCCATGCCTGATACCACTGGCTGACAATCTGCGTTTGTTGCGTAGCGCGATCGTACAGCGTCAAAACAATTTTACCGCGATCCCCAGTTAAATAAGTTAAATAGCGCCCCGTATAACTCAAGCTCGGATGTTCTGCGATCGCTGCGGCGGGAATGCGCGGTAGAGAAATGAGGCAGCGGTCTTGTAGATCGTATAACAGTAAACGGTGCTTGCCATCGCGATTTGAGACATACGCTAACCAACGCCCATCGCCGCTCAAAGCTGGTTGCTCGTCGCTATAGGGGCTATTCAGGAAGCCTGACAAACAAACTTGGCGATCGCTAGGACTACAGGCTGCGATCGCCAAACTCAAGATACTTATAGTGAGCGTCCAACACAGCCACTTCAGCCACCGTCTCAGCGTAGATTTTTTCATCTATGCTGTCGCCATCCGTGCGAAACTATGGCTCGTCAAAATTAGTCGAATTGTCGCGATCGTCGTCAAACCGCTCGATTGGCTTGTAATCGACATAATCGGAAGCTGGAACTTGGACATCATCCTGACCGTAAACTGAATTTTGAGGCGGACGACGTTTTCTGGGTCTAGATGACACTTCTGTATCCGCTGGTTCCACACGTCTGGAGCCGTTACTACCGGAGCGAGGCGGCTTGCTGGTACGAGTCACTTTTTCTTCCCAGTCATCTTCTCTAGTTGCCTGAGTTGAATCGTTCCAATCTTCATCCTGTGTGTCTGGTGGGAGGGGACGAGATTCTGGACGAGAACGACGCTTGCTGGTGCTGGTACGAGTCCGGTCGGCAGGTGCAATTCTTTCAGTTCCGCTACGGCTTGACGAGCGGCGAGGTGGTTCTTCCTCATCGCGGCGATAGCGTCGGGGGATTTCATCCTCGCGATCGTACTCGCGATCGTAATCGTCCGTGCGCGTGGAACGTCCATCTCTGCTCCCTCGAATCCGCCGTGGGATCGTGCGTTCTTCCTCTAAAGGATCGTATTCGTCTAACTCTGCTTCGTATTGATATGCAGAGCTGACGGGTCTTTCTTCGTCTACAATTCGAGTATTGCGTCGAGCTTGTTCTGTAGCTACGCTCCGTAGCCTCACGCTTTCTACAGCAAAAAATATTGTTCCTCCTGTCAGCAGCAGTTGACCGAATTGCATAATTGGGTCATACCGCCAACCTTGAAAAATCAGGACGAAACCACAGACTAAACCGATCGCAGCAAAAAAAATGTCGTGATCTCGCGCCAATCCAGGGCGAAAGTTGCGGAGGAAATATAGCGCTGCCCCAGCTACAGCTAAGACAATGCCCGAAATACTCGCAAAGTTAAAGTTGAAGTTGACCATTTTCGTTCTCTCAAGTATGTCTAGCCTAGCGAGTCAACTAGAAGATCGTCAAAATTTGCTGGGTAAACGAGGGATCGGGAGTTAGGAGTGAGGGGTAAGGGAATTCTCCATTAATTCCGAATTCCGAATTCCGAATTCCGAATTCTCCCTACTCCCTGCTCCCTGCTCCCTCTTATGAGCGTTCAATCTTGTCTTGTTGGCTAATAAAAACCAAACCAACGACGACTGGGATCACCACAATTGCCAAACCTGCTAGCAGACTGTAAAAGAAATTCATTAAAGAAGGTGTCATAGATTTTTAACCCGATAGTTTAACACTTCAACTTTAATTGTAATTTGTCGTTACACGCTTGAGAAGGCAAATTGGTAGTTGGTAGTTGGTCATTGGTCATTGGTCATTGGTCATTGCTAGTTGGTGGATACTCGCTTTTCACTTACGAATACCCGACTGACGACTTTTCCATTACCCATTACCCATTACCCATTACCCATTACCCATTACCCATTACCCATTACCCATTACCATGAATCCTAATGTTGCCGATCTTCGCATAGATTATCAACTTGAAGGTTTGCAGGAAACTGATGTCGATCCGAATCCTTTGCGTCAATTTCAAATTTGGTTCGATCGCGCCCTATCAGCTCAAATTCCCGAACCAAATGCTATGACCTTAGCCACTGCTACGACTGATGGTATACCTTCGGCTCGAATTGTCTTGCTCAAGGGTTTTGACGAACGCGGTTTCGTTTTTTATACCAATTATCAAAGTCATAAAGGGCAAGAACTGACAGCCAATCCCTACGCAGCGCTAGTTTTTTGGTGGGCGGAACTCGAACGCCAAGTGCGGATTGAAGGGCGGGTAGAGCAAGTTTCAGCCCAAGAGTCAGATGAATATTATCGCAGCCGTCCGTTAAATAGCCGCTTGGGAGCTTGGGCTTCCGAGCAAAGTCAAGTGGTGGAAAGTCGCGCAGCTTTAGAACAGCGCTTGCAAGAATTGCAAACCAAGTATGAAAATCGAGACATTCCCCGTCCGCCGCACTGGGGAGGTTTTCGCGTCATTCCTAACGCAATTGAATTTTGGCAAGGTAGACCGAGTAGATTGCACGATCGCCTCCGCTATCGCCTGCTAGAAAACGGTAGTTGGACAATCGAGCGGTTGTCTCCTTAGGGTATAGAGACGTTAAACGTAACGTCTCTATACTGCTCCCTGCTCCCTACTCCCTCCTGAAGTTGGCACAGTGCGATCGCGTAAATAAACCCCTAACGCAATGAATAAAATAATGAAAATTGTGCCAATTCCCAGGGGACTGGGGAGCCAGAAAATAGTTTCTATATGATTAATCTGTCCTGGTTGCAGCCGCCATATCAACCGATTACCCTGTTTGTTAGCGGGAATGGCGTTTTCTGCCTTCTCGATGCTGCGTCCTCCCCAAGGGGCGTTGAGGCTGAATTCAAAATCTAAGATCGAACTGGGGTTAATGGCGAGATTTGTGTTTGTAGAAATTAGGGAGAGCGATCGCAAGTCTAAGTCGAAAATCAACCGATTTCTCACTAATAATAAAAAATTATTTTGCTTCAAACTCAATTGAGAGTCTATTGGTGGCAAATCCGTTTCTGTTAAATTATTTGGATTTTCCTTGTCAATGTAGTGGAAAAATGCATTGAATTTTTCTGCTAAGTCCGCCCCATTTTTAAACGGAATTGTGACCGTGACTTCTCGATCCGATCGCCGCTTCGCTTTTCCATGCAGTTGCTTGGCGCGACGTTCGATGCTGTCTAGCCAAGTCTTTACCGAATCACCACTCAAACTCATCAGCCGTTCGTCTAGCTGGATGTGCTGCACGATTTCGCCATAGTTGGGACTGTCAAAATTTACCCCGACTTGATACTGGACGCAGCCGGAAAGAATCAAGGAAGACAACAACACAATTCCTAATAAGCGCAGCTGTCCGATAATTTTCCTAGCTGATGCCATCAAGATAGATAGTTTCACAGATCCCCCTCTGAATACTCTGGCGTGAAGGGCGCAACTTAATAAAGTTATCGCTCTTATTTACTATTGATATCATCATTGCTTGTCGCGTGATGACATAGTATTTTTACTCGATCCATAAGACACTCATCAGAAGTTAGAAGTCGTAGGGAAGGATCTATGCAAGAAATCACCATCCATACTGTCTCCGAATATGTAGAGCGTCTTTCGGATATTAACCGTGGAAGACGCGCTGTTTACCGTGGTCAGCGACGCGATCGGAGCCTATTACCTAAAATTGCTCGCCTCACAACTTACTTACCTATTCTTCAAGCAGAACGGGAAATGCTCGAAGTTTTTAAGCTCAGAAGTCTTCCTCTGCTTGAGCAGCACCCCGATAATGATTGGGACTGGCTGACAATCATGCAGCACCACGGGCTAGCAACGAGATTGCTAGATTGGAGTCTTAACCCCCTAGCGGCTCTTTGGTTTTGCGTCTGTAAACCACCTGCTGAGAACGAGTCCGGCGTAGTGTGGCTATTTTATCCTGATGCTAATGATTATGCTGTACCCTCAAAGCAAGCAGATCCAACCAGCATCAGTAGAGTTTATTTGTTAAGAGGCAAATTGGTTGCGTCTCGCATTCAGGCACAGTTTGGTTGGTTTACCGTTCATTATTTCAATTTAGAACAAGAGAAGTTTGTTGCTTTAGAAAATGATTCATCCTATGCGTCTCGTCTAGTAAAAATAATCATTCCCTCTAATGCGTTTGCCCACATTCGCTTTCAATTGGATCGTTTGGAGGTTAATTCAGCAACGCTATTTCCCGATCTTGATGGACTGTGCGCCAATATTGAATGGGCTTTTTCGAGCTTGGCAGACGAAGAACTTCAAGACATTCCGAAAAAGAGCTTTCCTACCCCAAATAATTAGCATTTTAACCCAGCATTCTATAGTCCCCACCAAATCAATGCACCAAGGGTTAGGGCGATCGCGAATAGAGCAACGACGATAAAGCGATTGTCTTTCGTGTTGATTTTGCTCAGGTCTTCGATTTCGCGGGGTGGTTCTGACTGTGGCGATCGCTTGCGATTATCGCTCTTGATGCTCAGTTTTATTTGCGACTCATTATCTGATATTGCCCCCAGATCGGGGATTTGAGTCATCCATTCGGCGGGGCGTTGCAATTGCGGTGCTTGCAGAATATACAGCAACCGCCGTCCTTGCTTGTTAATTTCATAGTGGGGATGACGTTTGAGCTGTTCGCATAGCGCGATCGCTTCTTGTCTTTGTCCAGCAGCTTCGTAAGCGTTGACTAGCCATAGCTGCACTTCACCACCCTGGCGACTGTTACGGTTAGCTAAGGCGCTAGCCTTTTCTAAGTGTTGTACGGCTTGGCGGTATTGTCCTCGCTCAAAAGTTGCTAACCCTGCTTTGTACTCAGTCTTGACAATTTCTTGGGATTGGGAACTCACGTTTGATTGCATGAATCTCTCTTTCTCGATTGTGTCACTCATGGGCAGCTTAACGACATCTGACTTAAGTAACAATTTTACGCAACATTAATCGCCATAATTATCTAAAATTTTAGATAGTGGGCTGAAATATCGGGAACATAGAGACAACAACGCAGCATCAGAGTGTTTAGACTGCCGATCGCGCTTGGGTATTAAGCGTTACTCAAAATTTTAGGTTCTGGATATGAGAAAAATCACCGAGGTTCCACACATACCACGCAAACAGATTTTACATATATATACAAGCTGGGTTAGATGGGGTAGAGTGGCTTGCTCAACTGCTGCGCTTTTACCATTGGGAATACTATTAGTCAATGCAACACCCGCATCTGCACAATCTACAATTATTATCAATGGTGGTGGGAACTATCCTGATGGCAACTATTATCGCAGGAACCAGCCACAGTCTGCCCCCTACATCTACGGTAGTCCTATTCCCTCACCTATTCCAGTTAATCCAGCAACGGGGATGACTCCTAAACCCGCCGATCGCTACTTCGATCGCTACCCCGATTCCGCTCCTAGCAGAGACCAAAATATCACGATTATCAATGTCGATCGCTCGTATGACCGATATCCGCACGATCGCTATCCAAATGAAGTGGGGTATCCAAGAATACGTACTATAGAAGTTCTACCTGCTCCCCCAATCCCAAATGGACTCGATCCTTACAGATAGGCTATTGGCGATCGCGCAGTGTGAAAACTTAAAGATCCCCCCTAGCCCCCCTTAAAAAGGGGGGAAGAAGAGAAAGTTACATGTGGGGCTAGTAGGTGTATTCAGAAGCAACGATCATCGAACCAATACCTACGTCGGTGAAGACTTCTAGTAAAAGGGCGTGGGGAATGCGACCGTCGATAATGTGAGCAGCACGCACTCCTTGGGCGAGCGATCGCACGCAGCATTTAACTTTGGGAATCATCCCGCCGCCGACAACACCAGCAGCGATTAAATCTCGCGCCTCTTGAATATCCAATCTAGGTAGTAGTGTTGAAGGATCTTTGTAGTCCTTGAGAATTCCGGCTGTATCTGTCAGTAAAATCAATTTTTCTGCTCCCAGGGCTGCGGCGAGTTCTCCTGCTACAGTATCGGCATTAATGTTGTATGCCTGTCCGTTTTCGTCTGCTGCTACGCTGGATACGACCGGGATATAACCTTCTTTGAGTAGGGAATTCAACAGCCGCACGTCCATACTCGTTACTTCTCCGACAAAGCCAATCCCCTCGCGACCTTCAGGACGGGCTTTGATTAAATTAGCATCTTTACCGCATAGCCCAATTGCAGAACCACCAGCACGGTTGATCAGAGAAACTAATTCCTTGTTCACCCTGCCAACTAACACCATTTCTACCACGTCCATTGTCGGCGCATCCGTTACCCGCAGTCCGTGCTTGAATTGCGGTTCAATGCCGAGTTTATCTAACCAACTATTAATTTCTGGACCCCCGCCGTGAACTACGACAAGGCGCACTCCCACAGAAGTTAAAAACACGATATCGCGAATCACTTTATCTTTCAGGGAGCTTTCTTTCATCGCTGCGCCGCCATACTTGACGACGACGATTCGTCCGGCAAATTTTTGGATGTAGGGTAGTGCTTCGCTGAGAATTCTTACCCGCGTGGCTTCAGGTTCTCTAATGTACTCGCTCTCGTTGCTCATGAATTGCTTCCAGAACGCAAATAAATACTCGATAAGAGTGCAGTTTAAAAGAGTTTGCGTTTTGCCACAATCTCAGAAATAACAGTTTGAACAGCCTAGTGTGTGGTAGTTGGTTATTATTGCATGAGCCGTGGAGCCACGCTGCACGCACAAACGCGAGTAGAATCGATCTCGATCGCGCCGTATTGTACCGAGCGCATGGTTGCGGTTTTTATCTCGTCCTACCCGTACTGGGAACTGAGATGAAAGTTGGCGAGCATCGTTTCACCCTCACTTGCTGATAAATGATAAATGATAACTGATAACTGAAATTAGTAAAGATTAGTTGCAGGAAATGTGTTTTTCCAGTTGTTAGTAGTATCTTACAAATAGAAGCTTTCCATAGCTTCTGTGGCAGATAAACAGCCAAAAGTCCGATAGATCAACTGAGTTAAGAGGTAAAAGAAGCTGTTTTACTATCTGTCCGACCGACCGACAGCAACACCCAACTCGAACGCTGATATTTCCTCCTAGTTGAAAACAGAGGGCAATGTAACCGACAATCTAACCTTTCTCGGAACAGGAATTGCGATCGGTGCAACCCCAGATAGGATTACAAACATGAGGAAATCGCTAAGCAAGTAGATGCTTGGGTGTTGTTGTTTTGAAATCCAAAAATAATTGAAAAACAGAAACTGGGATAGTCGAAGCGTCGAACTAGGTTAGGTTTCCCGCACTCCTAATATTGCAGATATCCGTACAAACTTTTACCTAACTTTCAACTGATATTTTCAGTTCGGTAATCATCATTTCAGCATTCATAAAAACCGAATTTCCTCGAACTTTCTACACCAGTAAGATAAGAAGCAAGAACACGGAAAACAAACTTAAAGCAATCAATTAAGGTGTAGTTATGGTATTTGTTCGCTGGAATCCTTGGCAAGAAATGAATACTCTGCAACGTCATATCGATCGCTTATTTGAAGATTCATTTGCATCTAATTCTGTCGTGAATGGTAACATTGCTAAAATGCCAGCCGCAGAAATTTCTGAAACTGAAGATGCCGTCTACCTCAAACTGGAAGTACCTGGGATGGAAGCTAAAGACTTAGACGTGCAAGTTACAGAAGCTGCTGTTTACGTTAGTGGCGATCGCAAGTCTGAAACTAAGCAGGAAGAAAACGGCAAGACTCGCAGCGAATTTTACTACGGTAAGTTTCAGCGTGTCCTTCCTTTGCCAGCACGGATTCAAAACACCAACGTTACCGCAGAATATAAAGATGGAATTTTGAATCTGACTCTCCCTAAGACTACGGCAGAAAAAAATAAAGTGGTCAAAGTTAATTTAGAGGGATAAGCAATAAGGGAGTAAGAAAATTTCTTCTTACTCCCTTATTGCACTTTTTTCTGTCTATAAAATCACAGAATTAACTTGCCTAGCTTCACGCAGTAGCTAGGTTTTTTTGCGCTCGAGAGTTACGCAATTGAAGCATCGAGATCTCGATTCCCCCTAATCATCCCCAAAAAGGGAAGAATTTGTCGTTTTGACTTTTGACTTTTGACTTTTGACTTTTGATTTTTGGCTTTTGACTTCCTGATGTCTCTACAGATAGAGGTAGCTACCTTGACAAAAATTAATAATTTTAGAACGGAAGTTATAGGAGTTCAGCGAAATGACGAGTGAAATTGCCGATCGCTTTATGCAGACGCTACAGCAAATCGAAGCTAGTGGCGATGTAGAACCATTAGTTGAAATGTTTGCCGAGGATGCAGAAGCGACTAACATAGCAATGGTAGAACCACTCAAGGGAAAGGATGGCGTGCGGCGATTTTGGCAAAAGTATCTCTCAGTGTTCGATCGCATCCACTCTGATTTCACCCATGTCACCGCAGATAGCAACACTGCGGTTATGGAGTGGCGATCGCAAGGGACTTTATCCAATGGTGAAGACGTACATTATCGAGGTGTCAGCATTATTGAAATTGACAATGGATTAGTACAAGCCTTCCGCACCTACTACGATTCAGTCGTATTTCTGCCTACAGGTGCAAAGCAAGCACAGAGATAATTGAAAAGCGATTAAGGCGATTAAAATGAAACAGCATCGATCTGCAAATAATCTAACTCATGCCATCTGAGATTCAGCTGTTACCTAGCATTCATGCCAAATCCGTGCGCGAGAATGGCAAGCAATATTACTTAAGTACAAATGGCGATCGCCTTCCTAGCGTCTCTACCATCCTCAACGCTACAAAACCTCAAGCAGATCGAGATAGATTATTCAACTGGAAACAGCGTGTTGGTGTAGAAACCGCAAATCAAATCTCCTCCACCGCCAGCCGTCGCGGTACGCAAACGCACAAATACATTCAGCGTTACTTGCAGGGTGAAGATATATCTTGTTCTGAAGCCAGCCGTCCTTACTGGGAGAGTATCGCACCAGTCTTGGAAGAAATTGATGTCGTCAGATTAATTGAAGGGGCAGTTTTTCACTCAGATTTGAAATATGCTGGAATTGTAGACTGCGTTGCCAGTTATCGAGGTGTACCTTGTGTCTGTGAATGGAAAACAGCAGATCGACCAAAAAGAACCCTCGAACGGCTATTTGATTATCCTTTGCAATTAGTAGCTTATTTAGGTGCAGTCAATCACTATTATCGCGACTATGGAATTCAGTTGAATCGCGCCTTAATTGTTGTCGCAATTCCTCAAGCGCCAGCAGAAATCTTTTGGTTTGAACCAGAAGCGATCGCATCTTATTGGCAACAATGGCAACAGCGTGTTACTTCCTATTGGCAATAAGGGTGTGGGGTGTGGGGTGTGGGGTGTAGAGAAGACTTAGAAATTACGTCTTTAGATAGAAGCATTTCCACTCATATCATCATTAGAACTGGCAGAAGAGAACCGCTCGTCACAATTTTGACTTTTAACTTTTGACTTTTGACTTTTCTATGAACTCAAGTACCAGTCAGCCCAATCGACGCAAAGAAATTTTTCGAGGCATTCTGGCTGTAGCGATTATTATTGTAGGAATGACTCATTTTCTCAAACCATTAGAATACGCTAAGATTGTTCCGCCTCAACTGCCCAATCCCGTCGAACTAGTTTATATCAGCGGTTTTTTTGAAATTTTGGGTGGCATTGGTTTGTTAATTCCCTTTATTAGCGTTGCTGCGGCTTGGGGGCTGATTATTTTATTTATTGCTGTCTTTCCCGCCAACATTTATTTAGCAACTCACAGCGATATTGTCATTGAAGGCATTCCACATAGCCCGATTATGTATTGGGTGAGGCTGCCGTTACAAGCAGTTTTAATTGCTTGGGCATGGTGGTATACTCGTAAACCAGAAGCGCAACCAGGGGCGAAAAGTTTTGTCTCTGGTACAGAAAAGTTAGTTAGTCGCGATTAAATTGGTAATGGATAGTTGTTGGTTAACGGTTAACGGTTGACAGTTAACTACTCTCTGACAACTTTGTACAGACGTTACATATAACGTCTGTACACTGATAACTGATAACTGATAACTGACAACCGTATGGGACGATCGATTGAAGCAAATCAAAATAATTTTGCCACTGAGGTTATCGAGCGATCGCAACAACAACTCGTTTTAGTCGATTTTTTTGCTCAATGGTGCGGTCCTTGTCAGGTTCTCAAACCAATTCTCGAAAAACTTGTAGAAGAATATAACTTTACCCTAGCTAAAGTCGATATCGACAAAAACCCGGAACTAGCGCAGGCGTATCGCGTGGAAGGGGTTCCCGATGTCAAAATTTTTAGCCAAGGACAAATGCAGCCAGGATTTGTCGGCGTGCTACCAGAGGCACAAATTCGGGAATTACTAGCTCAATACGGCTTAAAATCTACTTTAGATACCGAAATAGAAGCAATCCAACTCGATCGCGCTGCTGGTAATATTGAAACAGCCAAGCAACGCTTCCGCGAACTGATCGAACTCTATCCTCAAAATCCCAAATTAGCGATCGCTGCCGCAGAGTTTTTAATTGGAATTGGTAGTTTGGAATCGGCAGAAAAATTGCTGGCAGCAGTCCCTTCTGGTAGTCGAGAATACGATGCTAAAGTACGAACGCTGCGAGAGTTGATGCAATGGCAGCATCAAGCAGCACAGTTGGGACCAGAAACAGATTTAGACCAACAATATTTGCAAGCAGCTCAATTGACTCTTAAGGGGGATTACGAATCAGCACTATCTATTTTATTAGCAATGGTAGAGCGCGATCGCAAGTATCAAAATGATGCCGCTCGCAAAGCGATGATAACGATTTTTGGCTTACTAGGAGACGACCATCCCTTAACTAAGAGCTATCGCAAGCAATTAACTCTTGTTTTGTACTAAAAATTAGTTATCAGTTATCAGTTTATCAATAATCAGTGACTTCTTTTCACACACCGCGCCCCGCTCAGTTTAAACAAATCTCATCTTCTATTAAAAATCACTATAAAACATTACTAAAAAATAAAAAAATGCCAAATATGACTCAACGTAACACTATCATAAATAGTAGGGATTAATATTGCCGATAGTAAATTTAATGTCAGCTCAGGTTCATGTCAGTTCAGGCAGATACGACTGCTCCACAACTTATCTTGCACATCACGCAGCGATCGCAGTGGGAACAAGCACGTAGAGAAGGAATCTATCGAGGTGACACGCTCGATACTGAAGGGTTTATTCACTGCTCTACGCCAGCACAAATTGTTAAAGTAGCCAATAAGTTTTTCTTTCAGCATCAAGAATTAATCGTGCTTTGTATCGATTCTCGGCGCGTGCTAGTTGAGATTAAATATGAAGAATCGGAACCCAAGGAGCAATATCCTCATATTTACGGTTCGCTCAACATAGATGCTGTAATTAAGGTAATCGAGTTTGCACGAGGCGCAAATGGCAAATTTGAATTTCCGCCACAACTTGTGGGATTTACTTGAGGAATGCCGTCCGTGCATCTTGTAATTAATTGGTGTAAGATGCCGATGCTATGAAGTTAGGGGAGTGGAGATGAGTTTAGGTATACTAGATCGAGTCCGTGCAGCCGCGCAAGAAGTCGCTGCTAGGGCAAATTACGTCCGCATTGACGAGTCAAGTATTCCAGCCTATGTTGCTTCTTTGCCCATAGAACAGGCTAGTTCGCCCAAACTCGATCCCCGCTATCATTATCTTGGCGATCCGCGAGAAATAGTCGCTTATATTCTCACGCTCAATGCGATCAACTTTGGTTCTGGCTACTTTCCCCACCTACAAAAACGTCCTCGTCTTTCGGGATACTTTACCATTGCCACCTGTTTGAAAGAGCGGTTTGAAACTCGTGGAGCTTTTAGAGCGCGAGAACTTTGTCGCCTAACGCCGGAAGATTGTGCGAATATTTTCGAGCAAAATCTCACTAAACCACCAATTCGAGAGTTGATGGGGTTATTTGCCTCAGCCTGGAATGAATTAGGACGACATCTACTCGATCGCTATGAAGGAGATTTTGTCGGATTAGTCAATGCGGCTGACTCATCAGCCGAGCGTTTAGTAGAATTGTTGGCAAAAATGCCTCATTTTCAAGATATACAAACATATAACAATGTAGAAGTTCCATTTTACAAACGCGCTCAACTAACTGCTGCCGATTTATCAATTGCACTAGGAAATCAAAGTTTTGGTTTTTTCAACGACTTACCACGATTGACAATTTTTGCTGACAATCTCATTCCTCATGTTTTGCGTGTCGATAATGTTTTACAATACGAGCAAAGTTTGGCTGCAAAAATCGATGCCGAAGAATTAATTGGTGCGGGAACTGAGGAAGAAATTGAGATCCGTGCCTGTACTATTCACGCTGCGGAGTTGATAGTCGCACAGTTGCGCCGCTTAGAGCATAAAGTTTCTGCCTTGAAATTAGACTATTTCCTTTGGAATCGCGGACAGCAACCTGAATACAAATCACGTCCGCGCCACCGAACCCGTACGATATTTTATTAACTCCGTACGATATTTTATTAACTATTGATAGCAATCTCGATCGCGATCGCTAGAGGGTGGGCTGTGATTTGCAAGTTGCTAGCGATCGCCCCTAAGACTGGCTATTTTTCTACTGTCCCTTGCCTCTCGCCTCTTAGCAAAAACGAACAACCGAGCGCAAGATTTAATCTAAAATTCATAAACATGGTCAATTAATCGCTGTTATTTAAAGAACTTGTAAACAATGTTCGTTACTGCTCGAAATCGGGAACACTTATAGCGTATCTTAATGTATCTTGTTCTTAGTAGTGGTTTAACCTATAGTTCAAATTTATCTAAAAGAATAAAACTATGTCGCTAGACAGCTAGCAGAATAATTCTTCTGAACATGGCTAGTGATGTGAGGGACTGATGATGGGGTGTGTGTCTCTAACTAGATCGAGAATTGCCGTCTTTGGAATTCGCCTGTAGGTTAATAGTTATAAGTTCTTGAGTATAAACTCGGAATTGGAGCGCAGCAGCAACATGACACCAATTCAAATAGCCGCGTTAGAGCAGTTTTTGGCTAACAATGGTTTTCTATATGACGATTATGATGAAGAAACTGGTGCGGTTATCTATAGTGTCAGCAGAGGTGACTGGACGATGCAAATAGCTTATGGCGATGAATGTTACTACTGTTTGTATAACGATGTCACCGAGGATGCTGATTGTGCGGAAATTACTCAGCTAGCGGAATTAATGGTGAAGTATGACAGGCTAGCCAAAACTCATTGGCACGCCGCTTAGGAAGTGAAATAGGCGCGTCGCCATAAATCACTCGGTTTGACTGTCCTCAGAATATGTAGGTAGCTTGCGGATCATTGCCCGCAGCAAGTCAGTTTTTGTTCTCTGAGTTTGATGACAATATGTTTCGAGCGCTTGCATTTCTAGCTCCGAAACTTTGAAGGTGATCCACTGCTTTGAATCCTTAGCCACTTGTCCACAGTTGAAGTAACATTAAAACCCACAACGAGCTTCTGTATAGACTAGCACGATATCTTGTGCATTTAACAAATAGTGGTATTGCAAGAGACTGATTCTGTGCAGCAATTGTGAAAAATTAGATGGTAATTTGTACTAATATCAACCAACCTGCCTCGAACGAGAGTCAGGGGTTACGCTGGGCAATCTATGCTTTGGCAGCATACTTAGCATTTGTTGGTCAATTTTATTCGCAATCTAGATCTTATTAGGCTGGCTCCTCGCTCCTGGTGCGTCTGTAAGAATTTAAACGAAGTATTATTTAACACAGTGAAAAAAAGCTTTGATAACGATCGGAATTCGCTCTAAAGCTGTATGTAAATTTCTGTGGCTAGATAGATTAACTTGTCCGTCAGCGAACAAACAATAGTATTAGGTTTATGGTTTAGTAGTTTTAGCAAAGAGTATTAACAAGTTGAACGGACAAAATCTGGTCAAGTCATGGGGTGCGCTATGCCAGAAGATAGAGACTTAACAAAAATTAAGGCAATTGGAGAAGTCATTCAGAAGAATTTAGCGATCGTACAGCAAGTGTTGGGAATTGAGGAAATAAATGATAGTTATTTGAGTGAATTAGAAATTGAATCAGAAGTATTTGCCAAGGAAACTCTTAGTAACTTCCCCACCAGGAGAATAACTGTATCAGAACTGGCAGAAGAAAAATGCCACTTGTTAGCTATGAAAGAGGCAAATCGAGCTAGATTTTTGGAAAATCAAGCTATGTTTGCAGAAAGCGTGACCAAGTTTAATACCTCGAAAGATAGATTTGTTCAACGACAAAAAGTCAGACATCGGTAAAACCGATGTCTGACTTTTTCAAATTTTTGACTCTGGCAGCACTTTCAGATATTCTTTTACTGCTGTTGATAGTCCCATGTCTAATGCATCTGCTATCAGAGCATGACCGATTGAGACTTCAAGTATATTGGGAATTGAGCAGAATTTTGCCAAGTTTTGTAGGTTCAAATCGTGTCCGGCATTGACACCTAAACCGATCGCTTGAGCTTGTTTAGCGGCAGCAGCATATTGTTGAAAAACTGATTCTACATTACCATGACGAAAAGCTGTAGCATAAGGTTCTGTATATAATTCAATGCGATCGCTACCAATCTTTTTAGCAATTTGAATTTGATTTGGATCGATATCCATAAACAAACTGACGCGAATTCCTAAAGATTTTAATTCGTTGATAATTGGTATCAGCTTTTCCCCATCTCGAACCAAATCCCAACCGCAATCTGAAGTGAATGTATTTGGTGCATCTGGAACCAGAGTGCATTGAGTTGGGTTTACTTGACGCACTATCTCCATAAATGGAGGTTGAAAAGGATTCCCTTCAATGTTGAACTCAACTGATAACATCTCTGCTAACTCATAAACATCTGAAGGTTTGATATGTCGTTCGTCGGGACGAGGATGAACGGTAATTCCACTTGCGCCTGCGTCGATGCAAATTTGTGCAGCGCGAGTAACGCTTGGAATGCCAATATTTCGAGTATTTCTCAACAAAGCAACTTTATTAAGATTTACACTAAGGTTGGTCATAAAGTTAGACTTTTTTATTTTTAGGATCGTTTCATACAAGCAACTCGATCGTAAAAGTTAATTGTTTAAGTTCAACCAATAAAACGTTGTATCACCAGTCATCCTGGGAAAACCAGGAGGTAAAACTAATTGATGTATTCTGATAAACCCATTTTTTTCGTAAAATTTATGCGCCGCTTGAAATACATCAACTGTTCCTAAGTATATATCGCTAATATTTCTAGTTCGCGCCCAATTTAGGAGCGAATTTAATAGATGTTGACCTAAACCTATTTCCTTACCGCGATACTTAGAATCGACAAACATTTTTCTCAAAGCTAGCTGACTATTACCTATATCGATAGCGGCGATCGTACCGATAACTTTTTCTCGATCTAAAGCAATCCAAAAATTACCATTACCTTGTTGATAGAAACTCGTAATATCTAATAAGTCACGTTGATCTTTAAGAGTAATTGGTAAACCAAATTCTTGTTGTTGAATGTTTAAAATGAGCTTGATAATTGCTGCTTGATACTGAGACTGGTAGGTAATAATTTGAATATTCTGAATATTTGATAATTCGTCTGAGAAATTAGGTGAAGTAGATTCTAACATTGAGCTAATAATCTCATTCTAATTCTACAACAGCTTGATAGTACGTTTTATTTGTCCTGCTGACGATTTTTAGTAAGGTGGGGATTGCCCATCCTACATTTGATTTTGACTAAACGTACTTCTGCAAGATTTCTCCTAAAATGGCGATCCCTTGCTCGATTTGTTCTGGTAAAAGGGTAAAATTCAAACGCAAAGCAGGATAGCTTTGCTGTCCGCCTGGGAAAAATGGCGTTCCTTCGGCAACGAATACACCTCTAGCTAACGCTTTTTGACAAATTTCTGCTAGTGGTAAGTGGGCAGGCATTTGCACCCACAAGAAGGTTCCACCTTTGGGGATCGTCCAATAAGTAGCAGGAGGATAATGACGCTGCATGGCGCTTAGCATGGCGTTACGACTTTGGAGATGGACGGCTTGCAAATGTGCCAAATGGTGGCGATAATGTCCAGATGCTAAATACTCGCTGACGATAGCCTGTGAAACTGTAGATACGTGGATATCGTAGTGCAATTTACGCTCTACTAAGGGCTGATAATCTTCTCCAGTTACAACGAGATAGCCAACGCGAATACCTGGCATGATAGTTTTAGAAAATGTGCCAGCATAGATGACGCGATCGGTTGTATCTAGTGCTTTAATTGGCACTGGTACGGGTTCAAAATTCAATCCTTCATAAGCATTATCTTCAAGTACAATGCAGTCATATTTTTCTGCTAATGCCAACAATTGGCGACGATGATCTAAGGAAGTGGTAAGACCTGTAGGATTGTGTAAAGTGCTAACGGTAAAAATCAGCTTGGGACGGTAAGTATAAAGATTTTTTTCCAACAACTCCAAATTTATACCTTCGGGTGTCATTGGTATACCAATGACCCTTGCACCCATGTTGTACAGCAGGGATAGCATACCGTACCAGGTGGGGCTTTCAACCAACACCCAATCACCAGGTTTGACATAGTGATGTACGGCTAACAATATTCCTTGTTTGGAACCGTTAGTAATAATTAAATTGTCTGCCGTAACATTTAAACCGTGCTGCTGTACCAATAGCCGCGCAATTTGTTGCCGTAGTACGAACTGTCCTTGAGGTAAGTCGTAGTTAAATAAACTACCCGATATTTGCTTCACAGCGCGTCGGGCAACACGCGGTAAATCGTCCAATCCAGAAGCTAAAGAAAAACCGCTACTAAGATCGATCGTCCCTGGTTGCTGACGGGCTTGCACCGATTTCATGTAGAGATTGAAAGACGAACCGCCCTGGAATTCTTCAATTCGTGGTGGTAGGGGGGGTTGTTCTAGAACAATCGTGTCTTGGGGTGGCGCAAATTGGTGCTTTGACTCGACGCGATCGATTTTTGCCGGACAGACAAAGTAGCCAGATCCTTGACGGGCTTCTACCAGTCCTTCTGCTGCCAAGACATTGTAAGCCTCGATGACGGTAAGCTTATTTACCCGCGTACTAGCAGACAAGGTGCGAATGGAAGGAAGCTTATCCCCCGATCGCAATGCACCAGTTTCAATCAAATGACGGATGCGATCGCAGATCTGAAGATAAACAGCCGTAGATGAGTGTCTTTCAATAGGAATTCTCACAATGCAATCCTTTTTAAAGATGAGAATTCAGCCTGTTTGAATATGATAAATGATTCATCTGAATCTGTGATGGTACACTTTGACTTTATTTACCTAGAACAGTTTTAGATCGAGTCAACTGTTCTATTAAAAATATCTGAATCCGTACCTTATCGAATTTATGAGCTGAGTATAAAACTAGATATAAGCAAGTTAAAAGTTAAAAGGCAAAAGGCAAAAAATAGAAGATTGCCTGTGAAATTGGCTGCAAATAGATACAATTACAAGGTTTACTATGATGAAAACCCCGGCTTTACCTACGCGAAAAACTAAAATATCTTTGTTGCTCTCTGAAAGTTTTAAGGCAGTTATTGAAAAATTAATTCAGGCTTTAACTCGCAGTCATGAATTACAAGTTTGGCGCAAAAAAGACCGTAATGGTAACGCTTACTGGCAAGCATTCGATCCAAAAACCCGTAAATCTACTAGTCTCAGTTCCGAGGCAGAAATGCGAATTTGGATCGAGCAACGCTACTACCACTCTGACTAAACGAAACATGGAACTCATCATTACTTACTCAATTGTCCACATCTGTTTAGTAGCAGCATCATGGCTATCAACCAATGCAAAAAATCGCCCCATCTCTCCCCCAACCCGCTACCTTGGGAGTACGGATATTGAACCAGAAGTAACAATAGAAATGCAAAAAACACGACTTTGGTTTTAACAACCTTGCATCACAACCAAAATACCTTTTGCGCCCTGACTTTGCGTCTTTGCGTCTTGGCGTGACATTTCAACCAAGATCCACAACTGGCAACAACAACCTAGAAGCGCGATCGCCACCACACTCAACCCTCAAAGTCACAACTTGAGCATCCATCAACCGCGTGCTACCCAAAGGCGAACCCGTACCAGGATTCATCGGATAAGCCGGAAAACAAGCCGCACTCAAACTCAACCGCAAAGCATTCCCCTTTCTAATACACACACATGTCGCTTGCAGAGACATTTTTAAAGGTCGATCTTGCCCTGACGGAACGTGAATGTAACCCTGAGTCAGGTTATAGACACTCCCATTCGGGTGTACCTCAGAAACCACCGCACACAAGTCATGACTGGGCGTATCGGCACTGCACCAAATCTCTGCCATCACTTCCCCCGCCAAATGCAAATCTGTCACTAAGGGTGCAGTAGTATAAGTCAAAACGTCGGTACGACAGTCAATTTGCGATCGCTCAAACGATCCTGCGGGTACGACTGCATGACCTCCCAACGCTGGCACGGGTCGCCAAGGGTCGTGAACGAAGACATCTGAAGCATAGGATTCGGGACAAGATTCGCTTAGCATCCCTGAGTCTTCCCGAATACTTGCCAATCCAGTGCTTGACAAAAAATACGATTTCTGGTTTGATTTGCTTATTATGGGTAAAGTGTGCCACATATTAGCTCCCATCTCAAACCAACGAATTGGTGACTCTGCTTCTAAGCCTGTATCCAAACCCTTTAAAAACAGATCGAACCAACGAACTTGCATCTCATCTACGGGACTGACAGCTTCCAGCCCGTAATCAACTGCACCGACTTTGCGCGACCAAGGTAAATGCGCCCAAGGTCCCACGAGCAATTGCTGACGATATTGACTCCGTTCTGCCATATCTTTGTACAAACGCAGCGTCCCGCGCAGGTAAGTATCAAACCAGCCGCCAATATGAAACATCGGTAGATCGACATGTTGCAAGTAGCACTGAGGCGAAATTTCCTGCCAGTAGTCATCATCTTGAGAATGTTCCAACCACTCGTGATAAAAGGCATTAGGCGCGAATTTACGCAGGCACTCGTTTAAGCTAGGAACGCGATCGTAGACAGATATATCTTGAGCCGCAGCGTAGAGAGTGTAATGTGCCGCAACATCACCCTGTATCCTGGCGGATTCGGCAGCGAGTTGAATTGCCCAGCCCAAATTCGTTTGCAAGCAAAAAGCCCCACCCTCGTATACCCAGTCGCTGTAAAGGTTATAGGCAACCATCGCCGGGCAAATTGTTTTTAAAGCAGGAGGCTTGGCAGCAGCAGCATACAACTGCGTCATTCCCTGATAAGAAAAGCCGTACATCCCAACTTTGCCATTACTACCAGGTAAATTTGCTGCCCAATTTACCGTATCTTCACCATCTTCAATTTCATGGACAAATAACTTAAATTCTCCCTCTGATGTGCCTCGCCCTCGCACGTCTTGGATTACGACAATATATCCACGGGCAGCATACCAAGTTGGATGGGCATAGACTACAGTAGACGCGATCGCCCTACCATAGGGTTGACGCATTAATAATATGGGAAATTCACCCTCAGCATCAGGATAGTAGACATCTGCATCCAACCGCACGCGATTGCGCGTCAGCATCGAAACAGTTTTTTTCGGGCGCACTGCTAACATAAAACTGGTGCAGGTAAGCGACGCAACACGGAAATATCCTCCTCATCCAGCTCTACAGGCGTACCGCTACGGATTAGTTCGGCAAAGTCTTCGTTTGGAACCATGATACACAGGGCATACAACCGAGTCGAACCAGTATTTTCTATGATATGAGTTCCCGTAGCAGGGACTAAAATGCTATCTCCGGCTTGGATAGAAACCGTTTTCCCATCACACATTGCTCGTCCTTCGCCTTTGAGGATAAAAAACATTTCTACTGCCCGTCGGTGTCGATTAGGAGGAGTCTTACCATCCACATCAAAAATTTCTACACACATCGTCAGTGACTTGTTAGCAGTTGCCGTGTCAAAGACAAGCGCCAATCTGTTGGTATCTTGAGGGCTAATCCGAAAGGCTTGGTAGTCTTGGGGAGACTTAACAACGGGAATTACACAACGATTTGTATTCATACGTGGTAATTGGTAGTTGGTAATAGGCAAGAGGCGAGACGTAACTGATAACTGGTCACTGGTCACTAGTCACTGTATCTTCAATTGCTTCCACGATAGCTTGGGAATCGGTGACAAAACCAAAGCATTGCTTAACGTTGTATAAAGTTGCTAGCCAGCAATATTCTGGGGATGTGGTAGCGGTACAGTCTTCGACTAACACGCAGTCGTAGCCTAAAAAATTAGCATCTTGTAATGTTGCCATGACGCATTGATCGACATTTACGCCTGCAAAAAATAGCGTCGTTCTGCCCAAATTACGCAAAATACTATCTAAGGGAGTATCCCAAAAACCACTCATGCGGTACTTATCGACGCGGATATCTTGAGGAAGTTGTTCTAACTCATCTACTACCGCCGCCGCCCAACTTCCAGCCGTTAGTACCTTAGCACCGTTGGTAGGGAGAGGGTCGCCTAACCCGACTCCCGTACCTGTGGGGTTGTAAACGTGGCGCGAACCAGCACTAATATTAACTAAATCGGCACGATTGCCCCAGTTGATCCAGAGGACAGGGACATCAATTTGCCGCAAAACTGGCAGTAAAGATTTTAGCGGTGAAATCGGGCTGCGGGCGGGAGTCACATCCACGCCAATATGTGCCAGCCAGCCATCGGGATGACAGAAATCATTTTGCATATCTATAACTAGAATGGCAGACTTTGCCAAGTCGAGGCGTAGAGTTTTGGTTTGAGTTAGTAGGGTAATAATTTTTGTGTCTAGAGGCGGACGAGTGATATCTGCGATCGCTTCATTGACTGCCCAGGCGTTGGGTGGTATTCCTAGAGTTGTTAGGTGGTTCATATTAGAGGGGGAGTTGGGAGTCGGGAGTCGGCGTGCATAAATGTTTGTCCAGATGCGGTTCGATCGATGCATCGCACGCCTCTATATGCAAGATTATTATTCAGTGACTTTGTACTCTGAGTAGAAATCTTTTTTACAGAATTGGTGTCACACTAAATCACAAGATTTTATATTTGTTGATATTTAAGGATAAGTTTGTGAGTTATACGATTCAACAAGCCTTAATTCCGGTTGAAGACGGTTACACAACAGTAGACGTGCAGATAGAAAACGATCGCATTGCTGCTATTGCTCCCCAATTACCTATAAACGGCACGGCGATTGATGGTAAAAATAAGTTACTCCTACCTGGTTTTTTTAACGCTCACACGCATTCTTCTGAAATGTGGCAACGGGGGATGATTCCTCCCGTACCTTTAGAGTTGTGGCTTGCCGAACTGTACGATTTTGCCCCCCTCGATCCCGAACAAGTCTATCTCAGTGCTTTGGGTACGGCGGTAGAAACCCTGCTTTCAGGAGGGACTAGCGTTGTCGATCACTTAGTTTTGATCCCAGGAAAGGAAATTGAAACTGTAGCAGCGGCGGTGAGGGCGTATCGTGAAATTGGCATTCGGGCTTTCGTTGCGCCCCTAATTCAAGATGAAGCTTTGACTGCGGGAATACCAACTGGAGGGAAGGAAGTAGAAAAAGAAGCTTTCTTTCGTTCTACAAATGAGATATTGGCAATGATGAAGGACGTTGTGACTCAATTCCACCGCCCAGAGGAAGGAATTAATCTACTCGTCGCCCCTACAGGAATTCAACTATGTTCTGATGCTTTATTTACAGGGTGTATTGAATTGAGCGATCGCTACAATCTCTGTCGTCATTCTCACTTACTCGAAACCAAAGCCCAGCAAAAATTAGCACGAGAAAAGTACGATTGCAGTGCTGTAGAACACTTAAAACAAATTGGCTATTTGAGCGATCGCACTTCTTTAGCCCATTGTGTATGGTTGGATGACGACGACATTGCTATCCTTGCCGAAACGAAATCAACTGTAGTTCACAATCCCTTAAGTAACCTACGTTTAGGTAGCGGGATCGCCCCTATTTTAAAATACCGTCAAGCAGGAATAAACGTGAGTTTTGGTTGCGATGGTTCTGCAAGTAATGATTCGCAAGATTTGTTAGAAGCAATCAAAATTGGTTCAATTCTACACACCGTTACCGAGCCAGATTATCGTCACTGGATTACACCCCGTCAAGCAGTAGAAATGGCATCTTGCGGCGGGGCGAAAGGACTAAATGTTTCAGATACAATAGGAACCTTAACAGTAGGAAAAAAAGCCGATCTAGTAGTTTATAATTTGACTAATTTATCGCTCCTACCTCGTACCGATCCGATTGGTTTACTAATATTAGGTCGTCCAACTCAGGTTGTCGATCGTGTCTGGGTAAATGGCAAACAAATTGTGAGTGGTGGGAAGTTAACAACTATTGATATTGACGAACTACGACAAAAACTATTTCATCGCAGCCAATGGAGTAGCCAGCGCCAATCTAAAACTGTGACAGATATTGAGGTTCGCTATCGTGCGGTGATGAGATTATAAGTTAAAAACGAGAAAGAAAAAAATTCCATTAAATCATATTCTTCGATCGACCTGCGCGATCGCTCTCATTCTCTTCAACTCGAACAAATTTACCTAACTTTTCTGTCATTTCTCCATGTCACTGTGAGCGCAGTGCGTGTTTCTCTACTTCGGCAATGTGTGCTGACGATACCTTTTTCCTATTCTAGTATTTACGTCTATTCTGCCCTCTGTCTGCCCAATCGATGTCTGACAAAAGAATGAGTTTTTCTCCAACTCCTATGATTCCAATTAGCAATCGCATTCCTAGCGGTAGGCAACCAGTTGTTGTCTATTTAATAATAGGTATAAATATTGTTTTATTTATCTGGGAATGGAAACTCGATGTTACAGGAGAACTAAGCCATATCATTCATAGTTGGGGAGTGACTCCAACAAAAATATTTTATGTCACGACAGCAGCTTTTACTACCTTGAATCCTGCTGCTTGGATAGCTTGGCTTTTACTTCAGTTGTCCCTAGTTCAAGGACTATTCTTGCATAGTAGTTTCAGCCATTTAATCGGTAATTCACTATTTTTATTAGTATTTGGCAAAACTTTAGAGAACTTATTAGGACATCTCAAGTTTTTATATTTTTATTTACTATGTGGCGTTTTAACCTTTGGATTGCAGATTTTAGTTGAGCCTACACTCAACTTACCTTTAATTGGCTCGAATGGTGCGACCGTTGGAGTTTTAGGAGCTTATCTCTACAAGTTTCCTAAAACTAAAATTGATACTATATTACCCTTACTAATTATATTTATTCCCCTGGAAATACCAGCATCCTTTTATTTGTATTGGTGGTTTATTCAACAGCTATTTTATGGTTGTGGTAATTTAAGCATTCATAGCAGTATAAATCCTTCTAATCTTAGCTATTGGATGCATGGGATTGGATTGATTATTGGTATAGTTTTGATGCGCTCTCTAAAATATAAGTAGTTATAAAAAATATCTATAGATAAATAGCAAAAGCCCCTCTATTCCTAGAGAGGCTTTTCTCGAAAAATCGACCTGGCGCGGAGCTATTGTCCCGTGGGGCGACCCCCAGAGTATCGTCGCCGCAGTCGCGTTTCACACC
>NZ_PYCI01000197.1:0-9459 GCF_003015105.1 Chroococcidiopsis sp. CCALA 051
AGATGTGTATAAGAGACAGGCTAGGGACTGGGGACAAGGGGGACTAGGAGAACGAGTAAGAGGGCGCACGGCTGTGCGCCCCTACCTGCTTTTTCTCCCATACCACACTATCCTCTTGCAAACTGCGTCTGTACGGGCGGGTTTATGTAGAATATCTGTTCGTAGCAAGGTTTGTTGGTGAACCCACTCCTACGACTGTGTACTTTTGCGCAAACCGATCGCAATTTTACTGTGCTGCTCGATTTGCGTCATGACTTGTTTTGCGCGTTGAATGACAACTGGGGGTAAACCTGCCAGTCTTCCGGCTTCAATTCCGTAGGATTTGTCTGCGCCGCCTGGTTGGACTTGGTGTAAGAAGATAATGCGATCGGGTAATTCTTTGACTGTAACTTGGTAGTTAGCTACGTTAGATAAAATTGAGGCGAGTTCGTTCAATTCGTGGTAATGGGTAGCAAAAATTGTGCGGGCGCGAATTTCTGTAGCTAGATATTCTGCTACTGCCCAAGCAATTGATAATCCGTCAAATGTTGCCGTACCTCTACCAATTTCGTCTAATAAAACTAAAGATCGTGGTGAAGCATGGTTGAGGATATTTGCTGTCTCATTCATTTCTACCATAAAAGTAGATTGCCCAGTTGCTAAGTCGTCTACTGCACCGACGCGGGTGAAAATGCGATCGCATATGCCCAATTTTGCCGATTTAGCAGGCACAAAACTCCCTACTTGTGCCATTAATTGAATCAAACCAACTTGGCGTAAGTAGCAGCTTTTACCACTGGCGTTAGGACCAGTTAGGATGATTAAGTCTGGTAATTGATAATTGGTAGTTGCGCCCTCAGCCTCCTCAGCCTCCTCAGCTTCCTCAGCTCTCTTGCCCTCACTCCCTATTTCAGTAGAATTAGGCACAAAAAATCCGGCGGGTAAGGATTTTTCAACAACTGGATGTCGCCCGTCTACAATGTTAATTTCTCGTCCTGAGACAATTTCTGGACGGCAATAACCTTGATATACTGCAACTTCGGCAAAGCCACACAATACATCGGCTGCGGCTATGGCACGGGAAACGTTACGGATTGCCTCGGCTTGTTCTCCTACTTCTGTTCGCAGTTCGGTAAAAATATCGTACTCTAGCTGGTACAAATCTTTTTCAGCCGTAAGGATACGCGCTTCTCTTTCTTTTAATTCTGGCGTGTAGTAGCGTTCTTCGTTCTTTAGAGTTTGCTTGCGAATGTAGTTCACGGGAACTTGGTCGGCTTTGGCACGAGAAATGCTGATATAGTATCCGAAGGTATCGTTGTGACCGACTTTTAAAGTTGGGATTCCCGTTCTAGCTTTTTCATCAATTTCAAAATTAGCCACCCACTGCAAATCTTCTTCTAATAATCGTCGCCTTTCATCGAGTTGGGAACTAATCCCAGGACGAATTAAATTTCCTTCTGTGAGGTGGATGGGGGGAGATTCAACTAACTGCGCGCGCAGTTTATGCCCTAACTGTTCTAATTCTGAGGGGAATTTTTGTAAAGTACGGAGATATGGCGATCGCGTTTCTGTGACTAATCTTGCTAATTCTGGTAAACGCAACATTGACTCTGCTAATGCTACTAAGTCTCTCGCATTTGCCGTTCCCGAACCAGCCCTACCGCTGAGTCTTTCTAAATCATAAATTTGTCGTAGAAGCTGCCGCAAATCGTGCCGCAAGGAACTATTTTCTACTAATTCTTGAATTGTATCTTGCCGCGCTCGAATGCCTTTAATATCTAATAGTGGTTGCAAGAACCATCGTTTTAAAGCACGACTCCCCATCGCCGTAGTTGTTTTATCTAAAGCCCATAATAGTGAACCGATAAAAGTTCCATCTCTGACGGTTTGAGTAATTTCTAAATTGCGACGAGTTTGATGATCGAGAATTAAGTAGTCGGTAATTGCATAAGTGCGTAGTTGTTGTAGGGGAACGTCACTTTCTTTTTGCGTATCTTCGATATAGTCTAATAATCCACCCGCCGCACTCACGGCTAGGGGTAAATCTTCACAACCAAAACCTTCAAGCGATCGCACTTTAAACTTCTGAATTAACTTTTGTCTAGCTTCACCCGTGTTAAAACTAGATTGCGATCGCAAACAATAGCAAAATGATGGTGGTAAGCATTCAGGAATATGTTCTGATGTTTCCCCTGGACGAAATAATGCTCCTACATCTGGTGCTTTGGTGGGAACGAGAACTTCAGATGGTTGTAATCGCAGTATTTCTTGAGTTAATTGTTCTAAATTGCTACCTTGCGTTGCTAAAAATTCTCCTGTCGAGATATCTGCATAAGCTAAACCCCAATGATTTTTAGCGATCGCTATTGCTGCGAGATAATTATTACGGCTAGCTTTGAGCATTCCATCTTGCAGCAGAGTCCCTGGAGTCAGGATACGCGTTACTTCACGCTTAACTAAACCTTGTGCAACCGCTGCATCTTCAACTTGATCGCAGATAACGACAGCATAGCCTTTTTCGATCAACTGAGTTGTGTATCGTTCCCAAGCGTGATGCGGTACGCCTGTCATCGCCACCCGTCCGATTTCGCCGCCGTGTTTGCTAGTCAGAACGAGTTCCAATTCCCGCGAGACTATAACTGCATCCTGAAAGAATGTTTCAAAAAAATCTCCACACCGATACAGTAATAAAGAATGGGGATGCTTCTCTTTTACTTCTACATAATGCTTGTACATTGGCGATAGCTTGTTTTTGTCTATCTGCCGACAGTCAGTACAAGGTTGTATGGGTGCTTGAGATTCAGCAGCAGTCGGAGTGGAAGGAACTTTCATGAATCGCTCGTACTACAGTCTTTTACGACTCTACCGTAGGTTGATGTGAGACGATCGCTGTTTTTGTTACTCAGTGCGATCGCTTGCCTCGTCTATTTTAACTGTCAAGGTGGTGAAGAGGCGATCGCAGTAGAGGGAGGCGGCGCGGACTTTAGCTACAGATATTTGTTCTAAAAGCCTTGCACCATGCTGAATTTTACCGTATTCTCCCTTGGATGTTTCTTTTGTGGCTTTCTGTAAGGCTGAATATATTTCAGTTTTGTTAATTTTTTCTACATTTAGATTTTTAGGAATCGCATTTTCTTTAAAGCCTTGCCCGTAGAATCGTTTTAAAGCCTCTATGTCAGCAATAAACCAAGCTTCCATCATTTGTACCATAAGATGACAGCAAGTATCGTCCACTTCTGGCTTATCCCAATTATCCCTTTCTTTCAAATGCTGCCAAGGTGCTTTTTTTACAGATGCTTCTGCATCAACGAGTAGCACGTTAAAAGCATCTGGGTGTTCTTTCAAAGCAATTCTGAAATCTTTAAAAGCATTATTACGAGAACCACAAGTAATAATTTGCCATTTTATTCTTTGGCTTCGTGCCAGTGACACTAATTCTTTAAAGAAAATACTAAATCCTTGTCGCAATTGTTTTTTAGTATCGTTGTCATGCCCACCTCCTTCTATATAAATACGAATTTCTTCTACCATCGAGTTCCACCAATTTCTCCCGCACTCCAAATATGACCAAGTGAGTATTCTTTTAACCATTCTTTTAGTTTCTTAGGATCGAGGCGACGCAAGCGAGTTCCATCATAATCTCTCTCACATACCACGACTGATTCAGGGGGAAGTGCTGAAATCAAAGATTCCGAATGAGTGGTTACAACGAGCTGCGTTCTTTGAGATGCTTCGATTAGCATATCAGCAATGGTAGGCATCATATCAGGGTGTAATCCAATTTCTGGTTCCTCGATACATGTTAATAAAGGTGGAGTAGGATCGAGGAGTAAAGCCATTAAGAATAAATAGTGTAAAGTACCATCTGATAAGCGTGTTGCTGGAATTGGTTGAGTTAATCCCGTTTCTCGAATAAAGGTTTGTACTGTACCACCGTAAATTTTTGTTGTTAGTTCTTCTGCTTCCTCATAAAAGACTTTCAGCTTCTCAATGATTTTTCTAGCTCCGATTTGGTGCTGTAAATTGTTCAAATACATTCCAAAATTACTAGCATCTTCTAGCAAGGGATGCTCAGGTAAATCTGTTGGTTGTGGCATTCTAATTTTAGAATTATGTCCCATGTTCCATTCTCTATATAATTCAATATTTGCGAAATAACTTCTTATATGTATTATTTCTGGATATAGCATGTCTATTGAGCTTATTTGCGATAGAATAGACTGATTAAAGTTTAGTTGTTCCGAAATTTTTTGATTTGGCTTTTTTGTATTAGTAGTCGGATCGTAACCTATTAATATTGAATTTCCATTATTGCGAGATCTGTAATGTAAAGCTACCCCTTCTTCTCCCTCATATGGATATCGATCGATCACTAATTCCTCTATAATTTTAACTCTTTGATTAACAGAGGCAAAATTCAGTTTGTAGCACAATGGTATTTTTTCAGGATAGTCTACGATCGCCTCAATTTGTGCTGTTGGAATATCATCACTACCTTTCCATAAAAATTCACTCACGCCACCACCGCGACGAATCGGCGCAAGTAAATCTGTAGGTAAAGCCTTAAGAATTCCAAAGGCTTCAATTAAGTTAGATTTACCAGATGCATTTGCACCAATTAATACATTGAGGGGTTGCAATTCGATTTCTTCTCCTTCACTACCAAAAGAGAGGAAATTTTGTAACTTTAGCGAATGAATAATTTTTTTTCCTTCCATCGAATCCTCCTGCTTAGAAAACTAGCTTAAGCGGACAGTGTTAAGATACTATTTAATTTATTTTAAACCGCGATCGCTCATTCAACTGTCTACAACTTGACTAAAGACCGGATCGGTTTGAAACTGATGATAACTTACATAAAATTAGTTTTAACTGCAATTATTTGGGGTGGAACGTTTGTGGCTGGTAGAATAGTCGTGCAAACTATGGAACCGTTCACAGCCGCTTTTTTTCGCTTTGCAGTTGCTTCAATTTGTTTGTTAATCTTGACGCAAAAGATTGAGAGACGCTTACCTAAACTCAAAAGAAATCAAATTTCTACAGTTATTTTATTAGGCTTGACAGGAGTTTTTAGTTATAACGCCTTCTTCTTTCTCGGTTTGCAAACTGTTGCTGCTAGCCGCGCTGCTTTAATTGTGGCACTCAACCCTACTTTTATTGCTCTTGGTGCTGCTCTATTTTTCAGGGAGAAATTTAACGGTTTAAAACTACTAGGAATTATAACTTCCCTAACAGGTGCAGCAATTGTCATTAGTAAAGGTCAACTCATAAATTTATTTCAAGGTAGTATAGGTTGGGGAGAGTTTTGTATTTTTGGCTGCGTCTTGAGCTGGGTAGCTTATACTCTGATTGGTAAATCAGTCATGAAATCTTTGTCTCCCTTAGCTGCTACCACGTATGCTTGTATAATCGGCGCGATCGCACTATTAATTCCAGCTTTATTTGAGGGAATAACCCAAGATTTCATACAGTTTCCTCTTGCTGCTTGGCTGGGAATTTTATATTTAGGAGTTTTGGGTTCTGCAATTGGTTTTAGCTGGTATTATGAAGGAGTTGTAGCAATTGGTGCTGCCAAAGCCTCAATTTTTATTAATTTAGTTCCCGTATCTACGATCGCATTTGCCGCTTTATTATTGCAGGAACCGATTACTGTTAGTTTAGTCTTGGGTGGGGTTCTAGTTGTCGTCGGAGTATTTTTTACAAATAAGAGTTAACTGTTGGAGAAATGCAATTTACCACATCTCTACACTAGGTTCATTTATTTTGATTTATTTTGCGAGCGTCCCCACTTCTAAAAAATCTAAAATAATTTGTCTTGCCGCAGGGACTAAAGGTAGAATGCGATCGGCTTTGGCTGAATAACAACTCCCGTGTTGAATTTGTTCGGGAGTTAATAAAGCCATATCCCAACCTTCCTTTAATACGAGTTGGTCTAAATCTACTGTTAGTGGCGCGTGAAAAACATGGCGCTCTACTTTAGGATCGGAGTAACAGCCGACTTCAGATATAGAAGGGGGAAAATAAGTAATTTCTTCCTGTAATTCTCGAATTACAGCCTCATGTGGCGTTTCGCCTGGGTCGAGATGTCCGCCAAAAAAGCCCCAGTGTGCGGGATAGACAATATTGGGAATGTCGTCGCGTAATTGGAAGAGAAATTTATCGTCACGATAGAGGATAGCGATCGCCACGCGAACGGATTGATGAGTCATAATTTTGCAATAATTAACCTAACGGGTGGGAGTCTGTACCTGCTGTTCCTCTACATAGATTTCCCCAAAATCTTGCCCTGCGATCGGGATACTCTGAAAATATACCTTACCCTCGATTGACACAGGTGTTTGCAGCCGCACATTCGTTCTTTTTGTCAGCACCCAAATTTTCCCTGTGGAGTCTTGCAGTTGATACATTCGCCAACTAGCCAAAGGTACTTGTTGCACGACTTTACCTTGCAGGCGAACGGTAGTTCCATTGCCTGTTTCTGGCTTGAGTTCGCCAATCTTAAAAGCAGTTGTACCCATCAAGCCAATACCATTCATTGCATACTGGGGCAATCTACCACAACTAAGTAGCCCCAGGATGAGCAGCGAGTAAATAGCAGTTTTGAAAAGATTCATAAAAGAAAGACAAGGGAGACAAGGAAGACAAGGAAGCAGAGGAGAAATCCAAAATCTAGAATTTCCCTACACCATACACCCCATTCTTCACTGACAACTGATAACTGATAACGGATTGCTTAAACTATATAAGTCAAAACAGTTATAACTGCCTTTTGACAAAACCATTTTAAAAAAGTTCCCCCAACGGCGATGAACGCAAAAACAGCGAAGATACTAGATGGCAAAGCTTTAGCCCAAAAGATTCAGACAGAGTTAACGACACAGATTCAAGCACTACAACCGCAAATCGGACGACCCCCAGGACTAGCAGTACTCATGGTAGGAGATAATCCTGCTAGTGCTGCCTACGTGCGCAATAAAGAGCGGGCTTGTACTAAAGTAGGAATTGCTTCTTTTGGAAAGAATTTTCCTGCCGATGCTACCCAAGCAGAAGTCGCGCAAGCGATTCAAGATTTAAATGAGGATGAAAGAGTAGATGGGATTCTCGTTCAACTACCATTACCCAACCATTTAGATTCTGTCGCTTTACTGCATCAAATTGACCCAAATAAAGACGCAGATGGATTGCATCCAGTGAATATGGGACGGTTAGTCAGGGGAGAATCGGGTTTACGCAGTTGCACCCCTGCTGGGGTAATACGAATGTTACAGGAATACCAGATTTCTTTGCAGGGTAAACAAGCCGTAGTCATGGGGCGGAGTATTTTGGTTGGAAAGCCCCTAGCTTTGATGTTACTAGAAGCTGATGCAACAGTCACGATCGCCCACTCGCGATCGCATAACCTTGCAGCCATTACTCAAACAGCAGATATCCTCATTGCTGCTGTCGGTCGTCCTAACATGATTACTGCCCAAATGGTCAAACCTGACGCTGTAGTCATAGACGTGGGAATCAACCGCATTATCGACTACGAAGGAAACAGCCGCCTTGTCGGAGACGTAGATTTTGAGTCAGTGCAAGAAGTTGCCGAATTGCTGACCCCAGTTCCAGGTGGTGTTGGTCCCATGACAGTCGCCATGCTACTGCACAATACAGTCTGGAGCTATTCTCAAAAGGTTAATGGGTAATGGAGACAAGAAAGTCAAAAGTTAAAAGTCAAAAGTCAAAACGACTTTCTTTTCTTCTGACTCCTGTTCGCTGATAACTGATAACTGATAACGATCGACTGACAACTGCCAATTTCTCGTAAAATTGTTACGGAGACGACAGCACCTAAAGGAAACAAGGCATGGTAGCAGCGGATAACCTTCAGATGCCTCATAATGAAGCCCCGTTTGACCTCTCAGCTTACTTGAAACAACGCCAAGTAGAAGTTGAAGCGGCGCTGGAGAGTTCGATTAGCGTCACTTATCCAGAAAAAATCTACGAGGCAATGCGCTATTCGCTTCTAGCAGGAGGAAAGCGGTTACGTCCGATTCTCTGCTTGGCTACTTGCGAAATGGCAGGAGGCACGGTAGAAATGGCAATGCCTACGGCTTGCGCTTTAGAAATGATCCATACGATGTCATTGATTCATGATGACTTACCAGCTATGGATAACGACGATTACCGACGCGGACGACTGACAAATCACAAGGTTTATGGTGACGATATTGCAATTCTGGCTGGAGATGGTCTGTTGGCTTATGCCTTCGAGTATATTGCTACCCAGACTAAAAATGTACCACCAGAGCGCGTACTACGAGCGATCGCTCAGTTGGGTCATGCTGTTGGCGCGGCGGGGTTAGTTGGGGGTCAAGTGGTAGATTTGGAATCGGAGGGTAAGTCAGACGTGACCGCAGACACTTTGCACTTCATTCATACGCATAAAACCGCTGCACTACTAGAAGCCTGTGTTGTCAGTGGGGGTGTTTTAGCGGGGTTAGAAGAATCGGATTTGCAACGGCTATCGCGCTATGCTCAAAATATCGGACTTGCCTTTCAAATCATCGACGATATTTTAGATGTTACGGCGACAGCAGAGGAATTAGGCAAAACGGCTGGCAAAGATTTACAAGCGCAAAAAGTCACATATCCTAGCCTATGGGGTATAGAAGAATCCCGCCGCCAAGCACAAGCATTAATTGCTACGGCAAAGGAAGAACTAACTCCGTTTGGCGAGAAGGCACAACCACTCATTGCTCTAGCTGACTTCATCACCAACCGCAAGAATTAGGGGAGTCGGGAGTCGGGAGCAGAGAAGGAAGCACTGTCTTCACGGAGTGAAGCGAGCGCGTTTACTGTTAACCAACAACTAACAACCAACAACTAACAACCAACAACTATCAACTATTAACCTTCATCCCTCATCCTTTCAATCAAACCTCATGCAGGACATTGGCGACATTCTCAATAACAGCGTGCTGCTAGTTGCTGTCATAGCTTGTCTAATTGCTCAAGCAGCAAAACTGGCAGTCGAATTACTTAAAAACCACAAATTGGATTTTCGCGTTTTGTTGACTACTGGCGGTATGCCTAGCGCCCATTCTGCATTGGTCACAGCCTTAGCTACGGGTGTCGGTCAAACCGCAGGTTGGGACAGTCCAGAATTTGCGATCGCGACTATTTTTGCCATCATTGTTATGTACGATGCTGCTGGCGTGCGTCAAGCCGCAGGCAAACAAGCCCGCATTCTCAATCAAATGATGGACGAGTTATTCAGCGAACATCCTGAACTGAATGAAGACCGCTTAAAAGAATTATTGGGACATACGCCTTTCCAAGTCATTGTTGGTTCTATGTTGGGCGTATGCATTGCTTGGTTTGTCAATACTTTGTTATTCACACCTACCTACCCAGTACTAGCGGCGGGAGGCTAATCAGTTATCAGTGACCAGTGACCAGTGACCACGCACCTGTCTCTTATACACATCTGACGCTGCC
>NZ_PYCI01000198.1:0-9509 GCF_003015105.1 Chroococcidiopsis sp. CCALA 051
CCTCATGATCCACTACCCCCGCCGCTCCTACGCCATGCACAATGATGCCGTTACCAATGGTGGCGCTATAGTGTTCGTGATGATGCCCGTGAAATATAGATTTCACGCCCATTGCCATAGCTAATTCATCCAACGCTCTAAAACCGTAGCGATGAGAAGACGGGGCTTCGTGCGTCACTAAAATATCAGCCCGTTGAGCGCGTAAAGCTTGATATTGTTGCCAAAATATGCTTACGTGATGTTTACGGGGAATTTTGTCGCGCCAGCGTTCGCCGCGACTGCAAGTTGATAGTAGATCTTGTTGAGTCGAAAATTTAGGTGCGGCTGGAGGCATCCAAATTTTGCCTCGAAACACTCCTCCCAACCCAGCAACGCGCTTCCCGGCAATTTCTACAACTCGTCCGTGAAGATTGCGCTCGCCCAACTTAGAATTGAACAAGTTATCATACCACTCGTCGCGATCGGCATCGTGATTGCCAGGAATAAACCAGATCTCAGTTTTTGCCGCGATCTCCTCTAGTTCTTCGCAAAGCGATCGCTCCAAGTCAAAATCCCCCAGCAAAATTGCTGCTGCGGGAGAGTAGGTTTCAACTGCCTGAATAATCGGTCGAAAATCCCCGTGTGGATCGCCACTAAACAACAGCATGACTTGATGGGGGTTAGGGATGATTGATTCGCCACTCGGAAAAATTTACATTTCTCCATCTTCATAGCTGCCAAGGATTACACTTTATTGCAAAGTGCAAAAGATGGCAAACATATAATGATAATTTCTATTCTGGATATACAGCTTGCCAGCTGAAATAAGGAGAACACAGTTAGCTATGCAATCAGAGGGACTCACAAGCGATTGGGTACGGGAAGATTTAAGCGAGTACGTTGCCCATCTCCAACTGCATATGGCGCTACAAGCTCGCAATCTCGTGCCTTCTTTAACCCAAACAGTGGTTGATAGTCGCGAACAATTACTCCAGCAAACTCAAGCAACTATTGAAAAATTAGCTTCTCGCCAAATTCTCTGACTAAACTCTTAAATCGGAGAATTTCTCGCGCAAAACACAGCTCTAAAATCTGCAATTCATCAACACATAAAGTTAACAATCGGTAATTGAGATACTCAACCGAGCATTTCAATTACCGATTGTAGTTTGGCACTGAAGACACTTCATACCCCAACATCGGATAAGAACGGTGCTGAAACAATAGTGAAATTTTTTGAGATATTCGGTGAGTCCACGCTGAACTAAAGCGCAAATTTTCTGCTAGGCTCGACGGCGATCGCGAGAAAACCGTTAAGATAATGGCAGCACTTCCATTTTTGTTACTCAAAGCTACCTAGTAGCACACCCAACCATGCCTTCAGTGCTTCCCCAAGACTCTAACGTTGTCATTCGTCCCTTCCAATACCGAGATTTGGAAGCAATAGAGCGGCTTTACCAAGAGTCGGTTGAAACGGATAATCCAGATGCTGTCGCCGAGCTGCAAAAGCAATTGCACTGGCTGCACAGTTGGTATTGGTTGCTGAAGTTCTTTCGCCTGTTTCCTAATCCCCTTCAATACCGATTCTGCCTTCATGTCGCGGAGCAACATCGCCAAGTTCAAGGCATGATTCAAGTCTGTCCCTTCAACCGCACTCGCAGTACGTGGAGAGTAGAGCGAGTCGCTGTCACTCCCCAAGTCCGCGCTCAAGGAATAGGCTCTCAACTGCTACGCCACTGTTTCGAGTCAATTCGAGAAGCTCGAACATGGCTGTTAGAAGTCAATGTCAATGACAAGGAAGCACTAGCACTCTATCGCCAAAATGGGTTTCAAACTCTGGCGCAACTCACCTATTGGGAGATTGCTCCCGCTCTGTTGCAAGAACTGGCGTTAGGCGAACCAGATTTACCTAACTTATTACCGATCGGTAATGCCGATGCCCAACTGCTCTATCAACTCGATACAGCCTCCATGCCTCCTTTGGTGCGGCAAGTCTTCGATCGCAACGCCGACGACTTCAAAACAAGTTTGTTCGGTGGGTTGATCGAAGGCATTAAACAATGGTTAAGCAAAACGGAAGTTGTCAGCGGCTATGTGTTTGAACCGCAGCGCAAAGCTGCGATCGGCTATTTTCAAGTCCATTTGTGCCGTCGCGGTTGCCAGCCGCACGAGGCAACGCTGACCGTTCATCCCGCCTATACTTGGCTTTATCCCGAACTGCTAACTCAACTTGCCCGCATCGCTCAAGATTTTCCTCCCCAAGCCTTGCGTCTGGCTTCAGCAGATTACCAACCAGAACGAGAAGAGTATTTACAACAAATTGGTGCAGACCGCATCGAACACACGCTGATGATGTCTCGTTCCGTCTGGCACAAGCTACGGGAATCAAAACTCGTTTCTTTGGAAGGGATGCAATGGCACGAAGTGCTGCAAGGACTGCAACCAGCCCGTAAACCCGTCCCTGGAGGGATGTCATGGGCAGGACAAGGCAAGCCATCACCAGAAACTATCCAGCCTAGCAAGCCACCATCAAAGACGGGACAGCAAAATTCATCCACAGAACAAATTAAATACGCCAGCCAGCGGGCTGACGAGATCGTTCAACCAACTGAATCCACTTCACCCAAAACAGAACGAGAGCGTGACTGAACAGATGCGATCGCCGTCCACTACTGTGGTTAAAACGCCTAAAGCATTTGTTTCCGCTTTGGGTCTAGATCTCGGTCGCAAGCGGATTGGAGTAGCTGGTTGCGACGGTACGGGTCTGATTGCGACAGGTCTGATGACGATCGAGCGTAAATCTTTTGCTGAGGACTTAGCCCAACTACAGTCCCTCGTCCAATCGCGCCGCGTGCAAACAATAGTAGCTGGACTACCGTACTCTATGGACGGTAGTTTGGGTTTTCAAGCTCGACAAGTCCAAAAAGTGGCGAAGAGAATCGCCAAAGCGCTCGACCTCCCCTTAGTATTTGTAGACGAGCGACTGACATCTTTTCAAGCAGAACAATTCATGCACGCCGAAAATATCTCCCCCTCGCGACACAAAGCTCTGATCGATCGCAAAGCAGCTGCCATAATTCTGCAACAATGGTTAGATACAAGAAGAAGTGAGCAGGGAGCGCACGAGCGATCGAGCAGTGAGCAGTGACCAGTGACCAGGAACAGTTATCAGACACGCACCACGCCTGAGCGCACCACACACCACTTTTTTGCCAACAACCAACAATTAGCAACTGATGACTCTTCCCATGTCCTCAGCTTTAAGCTAATCTAAAGTTTTCCGTCAGCTATTATGGCTATGTTTTCATCGGCATTTGAAGAAAATAACGAATATTCCAATTCGAGTTCCGTCACGCTCAAAGACGAAGCAGGGCGAAGCTTAGAATGTTACGTAGAGCGATCGCTGTTGGTCGAAGACAAAGAATATCTCTTACTCCTACCCGCAGATGCAGCAGTAGAAATTTTTGCTTGGCAAAGTCATGATAGCGACGAGGAAGAAGCAGTTCCCGTAGAAGATGACGAAACCATCAATAGTATTTTTCCTACTGCTGAAGCCGTTCTCGCCGAGCAAAATCTAGTCCTCAAGCGGACAGCCTATGCTTTAACCGTAGCAGGGGAATTACCTCCAGTGGAAGAATCAGAATTGTTTACGCTGGAAATTGAAGATGACACCAGCGATATAGAACCAGAGCAACTGCAACTGCTAGCTAGTTTCTACCACGAAGACCAAGAGTACTCTGTTTATACGCCCCTCGACCCCTTGTTATTCTTTGCGCGATTGAATAGCTCCGGCAATCCAGAGCTACTGTCTCCAGAAGAGTTTCAAAAGTTACAACCGCTACTAGCAGAGCAGCTGATTGACGAAATGGAAGAATAGCGTAAACTACTGCCTTTAGATAGTAGTTGTCGATACCTATGGGCATATAGTAGTGCAAAAACTATTGAAGTGGCGCATAATTTGGGCTTTAATCCCCTTGACTCTAGGAATAGGCGCTTGGTCGAGCTGGAATTGGTGGCAGCACTCCAGCGCCCCGTCTCAACCTTTAGAGACAGCAAATGCTACGCAAGTGCAGTTTCGCGTTCCTCCAGGCACAGCTAGCCAGCAAATCGGCAAGCAGCTAGAGGCAGAAGGACTAATTCGCTCTAGTCAAGCATGGAATTTATGGGCAAGGTGGCTGCACTGGCGAAATCCCAATGGGGGATTTCAAGCAGGGACATATCAAATCTCTCCCAGTCAGTCTTTAGAAGAAGTGGCAAATAAGATCTGGCACGGTCAGGTAGTGCAGCAGAGCTTCACGATTCCTGAAGGCTGGTCTTTGCGGCAAATGGCGGCTTATTTTGAACAACAGGGATATTTCCCTGCTAGCGAGTTTCTCAATGCCGCCAGTCAAATTAAACGCGATCGTTTTTCCTGGCTACCTGCTGATATTCCCCATCTCGAAGGTTATTTATACCCCGACACGTACAAGATTGGTAGTGGTTCCGTTACGCCAACTCAGGTGGTGAACCAAATGCTGCAACGCTTCGAGCAAGTCGCTTTACCTTTATACGAACAAGGCAAAGATCGGACTGATTTCGACCTGAAGCAGTGGGTGACATTAGCTAGTATTGTCGAAAAAGAAGCTGTTATCCCTCAAGAGCGATCGCGAATTGCAGGCGTATTTGTCAAGCGATTGCAAAAAGGTTATACACTAGGCTCCGATCCTACGGTAGAGTATGCCCTCAACCTGCGCCAAACAGCAGACCAGCCCCTGACTTACGCTCAAGTTAATACCCCTTCGCCATACAATACCTATCGCAATCCAGGACTACCACCTACACCCATCGCTAGCCCTGGCATAGCCAGTCTCAAAGCTGCACTCGATCCCGAATCAACGCCCTATCTCTACTTTGTTGCCCGTTACGACGGCTCTCATGTTTTCAGCCGCACCCTAGCGGAACATAACGCCGCTCAAGCCGCCATCCGCAGGCAGCGGCAAAAAGGCTAGACAGTTATCAGTTATCAGTTATCAGCGAAGTATTGCGTGGTGTGGGCTGTGGGTTGTGGGGTGTAGGGAAATTCTGGATTTTGGATTTCTCCTCTGCTTCCTCTGCTCCCCTGCTTCCTTGTCTCCCTTGCCTCCCCCCTCTCCCTTGTCTTCCTCACCCCTCACTCCTCACTCCTCACCCCCTACATAAACGTCACATCCCCGTGTAAAATTCTGTAATGGGAGCGAGGTTGAATCATCATTCAATGAGCTAAACCCCAAGAGTGAAAAAGTGTTTGAAATGAGTGGGGATCTCACCTGACGAAAAACGCATTATAAGCAATTGTTCGCATTTGTTGCCCGCACAAACAAATGTACTCTTGGTAATGAAAGCTAATATTCGCTTGATTGTCACTTGTCTTCACTAGCATTTTTATTGGTTAGATACAGACTTAAAAATTGAGGTTGATCGATGAAGTATCGCGCGCTAATTGTTGCCTTCCTAGCTTTGTGTCTAGGATTTCTTACTGCCTGTAGCGAACCCTCACAAGTAGCAAGCAGAGAACTACTCACATACGAGCAAATTAGAGGCACTGGTCTAGCTAATAAGTGTCCTCAACTGTCCGAAACATCTCGCGGATCGATCGCGATCGATCCGAATCAATCCTACAGAATGGTAGAACTGTGTTTAGAGCCAACATCATTCTTCATCAAAGAAGAACCAGTTAATAAGCGTCAAGAAGCAGAATATATTGCTGGAAAACTGTTGACTCGCTACACTTCGACCATCGACCAGGTACAGGGCGATCTTAAAGTCAATCCTGACAAAAGCTTGACTTTCGTTGAAAAAGATGGTCTTGATTTCCAAGCGATTACCGTACAATTACCAGGTGGTGAAAGAGTACCTTTCTTATTCACAATTAAAAACTTGGTGGCACAAACTCAGCCCGGGTTGACCAGTATTAACACTTCCACTGACTTTGAAGGTAAATTTAACGTCCCATCTTACCGGACTGCTAACTTCCTCGACCCCAAAGGACGAGGCGTAACCACGGGGTATGACAATGCGGTAGCTCTACCTGCATCAGCAGACAAGCAAGGGTATGCCAATGTCAAGAGTGCAGGAATTGAAAACGGGTCAATTTCTCTCCAAGTTGCTAAAGTTGATAACGCCACAGGAGAGGTAGCTGGTACTTTCGAGAGCATCCAACCTTCTGATACGGATATGGGTGCGAAGGAAGCTTTAGATGTAAAGGTTCGCGGTCTATTCTACGCTCGGATCGAACCACAAGCGTAAATTGTTAGACAATTGAATCGGATGCAAGACCTGTAGGGGCGTACTGCTATTGTGCGCCCCTACAAGCGTATTGTATCGAGGAGAAGCGCTATGAAAAGCACAAGCAGGTACATTATCAGTAACTGAACTTATCGGTAACTTAGAAGTGTCGATAAAAACTGCATGTTAAAAACTGGCTAAAAACTGTATGGGGGCATTCAGCCCCTTTTTTTGCATATATTGCTATCTACTTTATGTAGTTTTTTTTAGGAGGTTATCAGTAGAGCAAAAGTTACGTTAAACAAAGATCAGTGGAATTTCGGTAGCTGCGATTATGCAAAAGTTAATACCCTGGATTGTTGTCAACCCCTTATTCGTAATCTATCTAGCGACCTAAAATTAAGCTTTTTTTCGACCGCACAAACAATTTTTCCCTGAATCTCCATTTATGAGTCATTCCAGTTTTTTCTAGCCTTTTCTACAACTTTGCTCCCTTGAGTATTTGTGGCAAAATGCGATGCCGAGTCATAAAACTTGCAGCAGTAGCTTCCGTAATATCGCTTAACAATAAATAAATTATGGTTCTTACTTATACTTTAACGAGTCCCGAACTTAAACGCGAGAGCGCTCAACTGCTACGAGAATATCAACAGTCTCGCTCCGCAGCGATCCGCAATCAACTGGTGACACTGAATCTAGGATTGGTGAGGAAAGAAGCCCACTTTTGGAGCAATCAATGCACGGAAAGTTATGAAGACTTACTGCAAGTCGGTTGTATGGGATTAATTAGGGCAATTGAGAGATTTGACTTATCTAAAGGTCATGCCTTCAGTTCATTTGCCATTCCCTACATTCGGGGTGAAATTCAACATTATCTGCGCGATAAAGGGGTATTAGTGCGGATGCCGAGACGCTGGCTGGCGCTTCAGCAACAGGCAATGACATTTTCTCAAGAGTGGCGCACGCAACACAATCGCCAGCCCACGGATGCTGAAATCGCCGCCGAGCTGGAAATTTCTATTACGGAATGGCAAGAGATTAAACTAGCATGGACAAATCGCTCCCCTTTAAGTTTGGATACTCCGGTGCAGGATGAAGAAGGAGCAATGTCTCTTGGTGAAATGGTTCCCGATCAACAATATCGTAGCTTTCAACTAGCTCAGGAAGACCAACTGCGCCTACAACAAGCTTTAGTAGAGTTAGAGCAGCGCACTCACGAAGTCTTAAAATTTGTTTTTTTCTATGACTTAACTCAAAAAGAAGTGGCAGAACGATTAGGTATCAGTGTTGTCACTGTTTCCCGTTGTGTTAAAAAAGGACTTGCTACCTTGAAAAGATCGATGGCAGGCAACGATGAATAATTAGTTTTGATAATCAACTGATAGGTACTGACAGTAAATAATTCTGAAAAATTTTTAGTTAAATTAAAAACCTGGCTCGAATTTGCTGCCATTGAGATTGAGGCAAATAAGCAATAAGGACGTGTTTGGTGTCATTCAACGCACTATCTAAATCATAAATAAAGGGTAAGGAAGGGGTATGCATCGACTTTCAACGACCGCTGTAGCAGGAATGCTAGCTTTGACAATAGCTGGGTGTGGTTCGGGAGGTGAGGAAACCAGTAGTACCAACGTCCAACCAACGGCTGCCACTCAAACCTCTGATTCTAGCCCAGAGCCGTCTCAGACACAGAGCCAGCCTATTATCGTGGCACAAAAACCAGATAACGCCCAAAAACTAGAGAAAAAACCAGACCAATCACCGCAGCCAGACCCAAAAGCTAGCCAAAAAACGCCGCCAATAGCTACACCAACAGATGGATTGATTCAGCCAACCAATTCAGACCGGCGCACTCAACAAGTCCAAAAAGGTCGTCCAGACCCGTTTGCCGAACTGTACGATGCGCAGCCAAAAGTAGCAGCAGCGCCAAAACCCCCGAAACCGCCATCAATTCCTGCTACACCAGTCCTAAAGCCAGCTCCATTACCTCCTCCAATGCCAGTCGCGCCGCCACAACCAGATTTAGCTAGGGGTACGACTGTTTTAGGTGTCATTGAAGTAGGCAATCAGTTTCAAGCAATCGTTCAAGTGCCAAATGAGGCAACCAGCCGTTATGTCAGCGAAGGGCAACGGCTAGCTGACGGACAAGTGACGGTGAAAAGAATTGAAATGTACCCAGGCTCCGAGCCAGTGGTAGTTTTAGAACAATTCGGTCAAGAGGTGTCGAGAGTAGTCGGACAAGAACCAGCTCAAGCAAATACTGGCACAACTCCAGGCTCACCCGGGAAAACCTCGTCTTCTATTTCCGTACCATCACTACCATCTAGCGGTGTTATTCCTAGTGCAGGCGGACAGAATGCATTACCTCCATCTCCGCCAACGATGGAGAATTCAACACCAAATCAGCCGTTACCAGAAACTCCATCTCCAGAAGAACTGAAAAATCGGTTGAGAACCTCTCCATTACCAACTGACGACCCAAACGCGCAGTCTTCCAGCGAGTCAGTGCCAGCAGTGCAGACAAAAACCTTTTTGCCAACCGTTCAACCTTCAACGGCATTTCCAGAAGAGGCACAGCCTACAGAGGCAAAGAGCGAGGTAAATAGCGAGAAAGCATCCCCACAGCCGGATAATACCCCAAATACCCCAGAAGCAAAACCCGCTCATGACTCGCTGCCGGGAGTAGAAGGTGACAATATTAGTCAATTGCAATCTTCTACCAAACTGCCATCAGCCCAACAATCTAAGCAGCGCTTGGTAGCTATATTGACTCGATCGCAAACTAATCGCACCACAACAGCGATACAATCAAACAGCAAGGCGAGAATATATCGCCAAGAATTGATCGACCGATTGCTGAAAAGCAAATAGCGGCTTGTCTCTCATAGCTCAATGTCAAGATGCAAACACAGCAGGATAGTAAGTTAAGATATGAAATCTGTTTTCCTGGCTTGCCTTTAGCAGTCTATAGGGAAGTTGCTGCCCATTTACGTCAAGTGGAAGGGGTAGAAACAGGTCTGTATCCAGCAACGAACCAGCAATTTGACTACAATCAAAGTCAAGTAGGCGGATTGTGGATTCAGTACGCTCCTACTGCTAGCTCGGCAAGTCGAGAATTAGTAGACCGGATTTTGGCTTACTATCAACAGCTTTTCAAGCAGGGAGCAGAGAGCAGGGAGCAGGGAGCAGTGAAGAATGGTTAGTGGTTAGCGATCGGTGAAATACTTCCGATTTGCGACTTCCAACTTCTGACTTCTATCTTCATCCCTTACCCCTTACCCCTTACC
>NZ_PYCI01000199.1:0-9506 GCF_003015105.1 Chroococcidiopsis sp. CCALA 051
CCCTTCGGTCGTGGGGTCCCCGAGTTCCCCCTTGTCCCCCTTGTCTCCCTTGTCTCCCTGACAACTGGTTACTGATAACTGATAACTGCTCCCTACTCCCTATATTAAGTAGCTTAAACTTTGATTTGCTCTAACTTTACTAGGATCGCGCGCGAGAGTATGATTGCTTCCAAGTGCGTGCAAACATACTGTACAAACTGATTCATTTTGTAAAATAAACTTTTTGTTTTGTAACAAAAGGAAACAATTCCATGCGTCGATTGTTTGCGCTGATCTTAGTTATTGGTGGACTGTGGTTTACATTTGCTCCACCAGCTCAAGCACAGCAAGTTAATTTAGTACGTTGCAGTGACTCTCCTGCATTTGTTCAACGGGCACAAGCAGCCCGCAATACAACTGCCGATCCGCAATCGGGTGAAAAGCGGTTTGAGCGGTACGCTCAAGCAATGTGTGGTCCTGAAGGTCTACCCCACCTGGTTGTTGATGGTCGTCTCGATCGCGCTGGCGATTTTTTAATTCCTAGCATTATGTTTCTCTACATTGCCGGTCAGATCGGCTGGGCGGGGCGTGCCTATCTGCAAGCCACCAAGAAAAAGTATGCTAGTGAAACCGAAATCAAAGAAGTCATCATTGATGTTCCCTTAGCATTTCAGAGCATGGTGTCAGCGTTTGCTTGGCCCCTAGCTGCCGTGAAAGAGTTGCTCTCAGGCGAACTCACTGCTAAAGACGAAGAAATCCCCATTTCTCCGCGCTAATTGAACTTTACTTTGTTTGAAATACTTGGGAGAGCTACAAATGCAACAAAAATATTTCCTGCAATATCTTTCTCTCGCACCAGTTTTGCTATTTGCATGGCTGGCTGAAACAGCTGTGTGGTTAATTGTGTTTAACTACTTCTTCCCCGATCTTCTTTTCCATCCCCTGCCATAAGTAGGGGTGTTTGAGCTAGAGGTGAGGGGATAGATCGGAGAGAATTGCGATCGTTGCTACTCTTTTTTCATTCTGTTCTCTACCCTCTGGTTCTTAACAGCCTGACGGTCGATCGACCGAGCGAATGATGGCGGTTTGAAACTCGCAAATTACTATCAACATAGTGCATAGCGCGTTTCATGCTTTAGCAAATCATTACACTGGTCGGGAGACCAAAATTCATGCAAAAACAGAACGAGAACGAACAAAAACACTATCTTCAGAGGTATCTTTCCTTAGCTCCGGTGCTAGCTGTGGTTGCTGTATCTGTGGCTTTCACGACTTGGGCAATTTTTAACTACTTTTTTCCTGACTTACTTTTTCACCCAATGCCGTAAGCTAAAACTAATTAGTACCTCACATCTAGCTAGAGTCTGAAATTTAAGCATGTAGCGCTACACGTAAGTAAGATCTAGAGATAGCCCAATATTATAAATTTCAATATTGAGTATTAAAATTACAATTACAGCATAAGCGATCGCGCGATTGGTAGATTTTACCTAGAAAAAATAGTTTTGCACAACGCAAAAAGAGATAGTTTTGCACAACACAAACAGAGTGAGAACTCGCGTGTTTGCTGCTTGCTATATGCGGCGATCGCTAAATTAATTTTTTTTAACTTCTCTGTCTAAATTGATATTTGGCTACAATTATTCACCTAAAATGATGCCACGACCTTATTGATATCATACGGAGAATATGGCGCAAGCAATAGATGCATCTAAAAATAGACCCGGCGATCCTAGAAATCAAGAAGTTGTCTTTCCTGCTGGGCGCGATCCTCAGAATAGTAACTTAGAAACACCAGTAAATTCTTCCGGCTTGGTGAAGTGGTTTATTAATAACTTACCCGCCTATCGCCCAGGTATTACCGACATGCGGCGGGGTTTGGAAGTTGGGATGGCACATGGCTATTGGGTACTCGGACCCTTTACTAAGCTAGGTCCGTTACGCGATACAGACGTTGCCAACATTGCTGGATTGATCAGTACTTTAGGTATGGTGGCAATCATGACTGCTTACTATGGCTTTGTATTCTGCTAGCAATCCACCTCAACCTGTTGCTACGACTACCACTGGTGGTCAAGTTCCTTCTACTTTCAAATCGCCAGAAAGCTGGAACAACTATATTAGTGGCTTCTTGATTGGAGGCGTTGGTGGCGCGGTGTTTGCCTACTTCGTGCTGACAAATATAGCCATCATCAAGAACGTTTTTGGTGGGCTATTTTCATAACGTAGTTTGGTAATAGGTAATAGGTAGTTGCTGTTTGTCAATTACCTGTTACTCATTACCAATTTAATTTGTTAATCTTGCCTAGAATCGGGAAATAAAATAGCTTCTATTTCTTGCAGTGCCGCTTCCCGATTATCGTTGATGACTTTGTAATCGAATTCACCAGCAGCATTAATTTCGGCTTGAGCGCGGCGCAGACGACGAGCGATCGCCTCTTCTGAATCTTGACCGCGACTGCGCAAGCGTTGCTCTAGTTCTTCCATTGAAGGTGGTAAGATAAAAATGCGTAGCACTTCAGGAAAAGAAGCGCGGATTTGTCTTGCTCCTTCTAATTCAATTTCTAAGATGGCAGTTTCTCCCTCGCCGATCTTTTCTGCCACTGGTTGACGAGGAGTCCCGTAGCAATTACCTGCAAATTCAGCCCATTCTAGTAATTCGCCGCGATCGACCATTTGTCGAAATTCTTCACGGCTCGCGAAGTAATAATGTTTGCTGTGAATTTCTCCAGGGCGAGGGCTGCGCGTCGTGACTGAAATTGACAGGTAAAGCTGGGGGTGACGCTGCAAAAGCAATTGCATGAGCGTACCTTTGCCTACGCCACTAGGACCTGTGAGTACAATCAACCGACCAGCCTTCGAGCCTGGAATTACGGTAGGAGAAATTTGAGTAGGCAAACCTGTCGTCATCCGCGTTCCCAATTTTGTAGTGAAAAAAACGAAATGGTTTATTTCACATACTACTGCTTCTCCAGCTCAATTGTCTCCATGATGGTCGCGACCGATCACAAATCGATTTGCCACTGTTTCCGGTTGGATTGCTGAGAGAATCACATGGCTGGAATCAGTTACGATCACAGCCCGCGTCCGCCGACCGTAGGTCGCATCGATTAGCTGTCCTCGATCCCGTGCGTCAGTAATGATACGCTTGATAGGTGCGGATTCTGGACTGACAATGGCAACGACTCGGTTAGCAGATACAATGTTGCCAAAACCGATGTTGATTAACTGAATGTCCATGATAAATTAACGCAAAAAATGCGGCGCGAGAGGCAAATAAATATCTACTTTTCATGGTATCTATAAAAATTTGGAGTTACAAGGCTAAAATCACCCAAAAACCAGGCTTTTTATTTAGTTCGAGCGCATTTTTATCCAATATCTATCTTTAGATATCCTTCAAAAGACAGAGAAAAGAAAAATTAGTTATTAGTTATCAGTTGTCAGTTATCAGTAATCTGACTTCTGACACCTGTACGGGCGAGTTTACCAATAGTCTTTGACTCTGACCAGTATTTCTGGTGAACCCGCCCCTACAATTTTTGACTTCTGTTCATCCCTTACCCCTAGATCCCTCAATTGCAACCAGTTGACTTCACGACACTTACTGCTGCTTGTAGCGAGTTGAGTAAAGATTGGATTCCAGCTCGTTTGGAGCAGGTTTATCAACGCGATCGCTACACGATTTTGCTAGCGCTACGGACACTCGATCGGCGTGGATGGCTAGAAATATCTTGGCATCCGCAAGCAGCCCACATTTGCATCGGTACTCCACCACCACGACAACCAGATACTTTTACTTTTAGCCAACAATTACTGCACCAACTTAATGGTTTAGCTCTCATTTCTTGTCGTCCCGTCGTCCCTTGGGAACGAGTTGTCGATTTACAGTTTGCCCGTCGTCCAGGGGAACCCGTACTTTGGCACGTATACGTGGAAATTATGGGCAAATATAGTAATGTCGTCCTGACAAATACTGCAAACGAGATTACTACAGCCGCACATCAAGTCAGTCCCCAGAAATCGAGCGTGCGCCCGATTCAGACTGGGCAAAGTTACGAATTACCACCCGCACTGACGGGGACAGCTCCAGCTTTAGATGAGCCGTTTTCGCGCTGGCAAGAGCGGGTAAGCCTCGTACCGTCGGCTTTAAAACGCTGTTTGCTCAAAAGCTATCGCGGTATCAGTCCTACTTTAATAGAGGCGATCGCGCAAGCAGCCGATCTAGATCCAGAGCAATCTACAGATAGCTTGACAGCAGAAGATTGGCAGCAGCTATTTCATTACTGGCAAGCGTGGCTGCAAACATTAGCAACAGCCCAATTTTCTCCTGGTTGGACGGCAACGGGATACACGGTTTTAAAATGGAATGCGATTCAGCCTGTAGCAAGCGTTCAAGAGTTACTTAACCAATATTATACAAATCAACTCAATAGACAGGAATTCAGCCAACTCCAATATCAGTTAAGTCAAAAAATTCAGAGCCTATTGGCAAAATTACAGCAAAAGATCGATAGCTTTAAAGCACGTTTGCAACAATCCGATCGCGCTGACAGCTATCGCCAACAAGCAGACTTATTGATGGCTCACCTCCAAGAATGGCTGCCAGGGATGAAGTCAATTACGCTAGCAGACTTTGAAACGGGAGAACCAATAGCGATCGCCCTCAATCCCGAAAAAAATGCGATTCAGAATGCCCAAAGTTTATACAAGCAAGCGGGTAAACTCAAACGAGCAAGAGGTGCAGTAGAACCGCTACTAGCCGAGGTAGAACAGGAACGCGATTATCTAGAGCAAGTCGAAGCCGCAGTTGCTCAAGTCGATAAGTATCAATCTACAGAAGACTTGGAAGCTCTCAAAGAAATTCGCGAGGAGTTGATCCAACAGAAATATCTCAAAGCACCAGATTACGGACGGCGAAATGCAAATGAAGATTCCAGCGTTAATTTTCATCGCTATTTTACCCCCAGCGGCTTTGAACTGCTCGTCGGACGCAACAACCGCCAAAACGACCAATTGACTTTTCGCGTTGCCGGAGATTACGATCTGTGGTTTCATGCTCAAGAAATTCCTGGCAGTCACGTTTTGATGCGGGTTACACCTGGGGCTGAACCAGAGGAAGCAGACTTACAGTTTGCAGCTGACTTTGCTGCTTACTACAGCCGCGCCCGTCAAAGCGATCGCGTACCAGTGATATATACAGAGCCGAAATATGTTTACAAGCCAAAAGGAGCAAAGCCAGGAATTGCCATTTACAAACAAGAGCAGGTGATTTGGGGGCAACCTTTGCAAGCAGAGCAATATCTGCAACAATCGAACTAGTTACACGCACGGATGTTAAGTCTGACGCCCCTCGCAGAAGTAAAAATTTACTCCTCTCCACTCAGGGCATGGCGATCGAACTTAATGATTACTTCAAATTATTGCCTTGCAACATCTACCTTCTGGCTCAGTTAAGTCAAGAATTTGTGAATTTTGTTAAAAAAGTCTGTGTTTCTCGTTACAATATCAGTTGGGAGGAAAAGCTTTTGCCCGCTGTAGCGATGGGAACGCACAGTTTTGGTATTCCTCAATATCGTAGCCGACAACGTAATATAAGTTGACTGGACTAGCTATGGGAAGCTGGTCTTTTTTTTGAAGTCAAAAGTCAAAAGTCAAAAGTCAAAACTGAGGAGTTAGGAGACAATTCAAGTTGCAACTCGCAAGTCGCAATTAACTCGCCACACCCCACACCCCACACCCTACATCCTACATCCTGTTTGCTAATGACAAATGACCACCAAAGGCAGAAGAGGGAATAAGGGTGAGATAATTAAATGAAACAATTAGAAAAGTGCGATCGCATCTTGACTTAGGTACAAGACTTAGCCATGCTGTTTTGTTGTTTGAACTGCGATTGAGGTAGGTCGTGAACATTCAGCAACTACGCCACGCTCTTAAGGTCAAATGGCTGATTTACTATCAGCAGAACCGCCCTTGGTTGACTAAAATTCGGATTTGGGGAACGTTTGATGGCAAGCGTCGCCCTTGTTCTAGTTTCATTTTGGCAGTCGTAACCAACTTAGAGCCAAAATTAATTGAGGTGCTGCCTTTTGTCGCCCAGTTAAATAGCGACCCCGACCAAATTGTAGCGGCTTTAGGGCTAAACTTTAATCCAGACGAGGAGTTGAAAGCTTCAAAAACACCGACAAAGCTACAGATAAGCTCAGCTAGTAACGGTGTTGTTTCGCCTATGCAGGCAGCACCATATCAAAATGGTAACGGCAATGGAAACGGGCATGGCAATGGCAGAGCGCAACCGACTCAAGTGCCAGTACAATCACCTGTACGCTCAAGTTACAAACCAGAAGATCGAGTTCCGCCACGATTGCCCGTCACGAATTTGCCAAATTGGGTAGATGAGTCATGTAAGGGGGTAGGACGCAATCCTACCCAGATTTAGTCCTAGAACCGAAACACAGTTCTAATTGCACCGATGATGATGTCGTCATTATCGGCATTGTGGTCTGGTGCAGTTAACCAAATAATTGCCGGAGTCACTTGGATGTTATCTGTGAGTGCATACTTGTAAAACGCCTCCAGATGCAAAGAGGTATCGCGATCGGGGCTACCGAGATTGCTGTCAAGTTCTGTTAGTCTCGGTTCCATGCCGACTATAATACCGCCTACGCTACCTTCTTTGCCTAAGTCAGGAAAGTTCAAGCTAGCTGCCCAAGTCCACATACTCCCATCTCCCCTACCGATATAACGATGGTTGGCATGTCCTACCCAACCGCTAATAGCTAGACCCGGACTAAGCCTAAACGTACCCGAAAAACCGTAGGCATTGACGCTGACGGGTCTACCAAAGCTGCTATTCGATAGGTTACTACCAGTACTCGTACCAAAAGGCGTTAATTCGGTATTTGGCTCTACATCAGGATCGTCGCCTCCAGTGGGGGAGTAGGAGTTGATATAAGACAGACCGAACCTAGAGTTGTCACTGAGATTGAAGATTATCTGAGCTAATCCAGCATACGTACCGTCGAACAGACCGTTCTGTGGGAAGGGGTTACTAGCGTTATTGGTAGGAACCAAATAACCTAAATTGAGTTCAATTTGGTCGTTGAAAAAGTGTCTGATTCCTATACCAGTACCAGCACTGTAGTTATAGATTGGGTTGCGCAAACCGAACAATGATACAGCGTTGCCATCTAAGAAGGGAGTCAACTGGTAGGAAGCATCGAGATCGACAAAACCATTACCCGCCGCCGCTAAGTAAATGTTGGTGCGATCGCCCACCGGAAAACGATAGCGCAGTAACCCCAGTTGGGCATCTCCGCCTGTATCGCCATCAAATTCGATCCGCCCTTCGTTTGTCAGTGTTTCACCGCTATTTGTCCCGCCTAGAGGGACGACGTTTCCCATTTGCAAACGTGTTGTGAGTTGATCTTCGCCCGTAAAACTAGTTTGTAAATTGAGGCGCACCCTGTAACTCGCAGTTGGGTTAGTGTCTACTGGTTCGCCAGCAGCATTGTCGCCCTCAATCAGACTGATGAGGGCAAAGATAACTTCTCCTTCCAACTTAGTTGTCGTCGAAAACTGGTTGGCTTCTAGTTCTGCCGTCGTTGCTTCTAACGTGTCAACCCGACCGCGGAGAGTTGCAAGTTCGGGAGCAAATTCTTGCTGTAATCTTTGTATTGTTGCTAAATCGTCTTTACTAACAGTGTCGGCGCTACCTGTGGCAATTAATTCGTTAATTCTGTCTAAAGCTGCATTTAATCCAGCTGCAAATTCATAGCGAGTCATTGCCCGATTACCGCGAAAAGCGCCATCGGGATAACCCGCAATGACTCCATATCTTTCTACTAAAGATTGCAATGCCTGAAACGCCCAATCAGTGGGTTGCACGTCTGATAATTGCGAGACAGATGTAACTTGGGCTAGCGAGTTTTCTGCTAGACTTTGTACTTTAGTTTCTTCAGTCGAATTAAGCTCGGAGGCGATCGCCCGATCTGACGTTGATATATTTGTTTGCGCTGCTAATAAATTGATACCTGCAAACGGAGCTATTAAGATGCTAAGTGTCAATAAGAAGATATATTTTGTAAATCTTTGCATTTTTCACCACACTCAAAAGTTTTTTATTTGTCATTTGTAATTCATGCATAACATAGTTACGAGCAAGCATTTCAAAAACTGCTCGTAACTGTGTTATGAGGAGCGAAAACAGCTATAACTTGAGAGAAATTGATTTCTTTCTAAGTTGTCACTGATTCTTCCATTGAAAATTCAACCGCAAACATCTACGGTTGAATCTATCTATGCATGAGCTTTCGCAGCTTTTTTTGACTAGCAGATAAAATATGATGTTTCTGCCAGGTCTCTTTTGTTCGATTTTATCCCGCTCGAAATAAAATTTTAGTTATCTGCAAAAGACCCACCATTTCCTCAATTTAGCTACTAGAAAAAAGGCAAACATCCATCTACAGAAATAGTTAAAAATGCTACTTTTTCTGAGATTAAAAGCAATTATGAATTTTCAATAGTTATTAAAAGTTGTTACGAACGCGCCGCTAATTTTCAGTTTGTGCTTTCATAGCGGTTTTCAATTGCGTAAAATAGACGATCTGTAGGGGCGCACATCTGTGCGCCCCTACAAATGTCACGCACGCAATCGATAATTACTTTCAACGATCGCCGAAACAAAAGGTCTTTGCAGTCGCATATATTCAGAAGAAAAGAGCTAAATTCAATCAACTTCAATATATTTTGACTGAGAATTATCGGCTTGGAATGAGATCGGCGATCGCGGCGACTAACTCTGCTACGACCACAGGTTTAGCGAGATGACGCTGAAAACCAGCCGCAATCGCGCTTTGACGGTCTGACTCTCTAGCAAAAGCAGTCAGAGCGATCGCGGGAATTGGTTCGGCTCCTCTGGCTGCTGTTTGCGATCGCACCTGACGTAGCAGAGAGTAGCCATCCTCTTCTGGCATTCCAATATCGCTGACAATTACATTTGGTTGAAATTGCTTCAAGACTTCTAGTGCTTCTTTAGCCGATCTCGCTACCTTGACTTCCGCCTCCTCTAGGGTCAAAGCAAAATGCAAAAATTCCCGCGCATCTGCATCATCATCAACCACAAGTATTCTGATACCTTGGAGGGGCAAATCTCCCTTGTCTTCCTTGTCCTTCTTGTCTTCCCCATCCCCCTTTCTAGTTTCTCGTAAAGGTAACGTGACAGTAAAAGTCGCCCCCTGCCCTTCTCCTAAACTTGCAGCCGCGATCGTTCCCCCGTGCAATTCAACTAAATGACGGGCGATCGCCAACCCTAATCCTAAGCCATCTTTCGAGCGCGTTGTCACATCATCTGCTTGCCGAAAACGCTCGAAAATATAAGGTAGAAATTCAGGACTGATACCTTGACCTGTATCCATAACTTGGATTTGGGCAAATTTTGGGGAGTCGGGAGTAGTGTGAGTGGCTAGTGGCTGGCGGCTAGTGGCTAGAACTTCTCCCTTATCCCCCTTATCCCCCTTATCCCC